>NZ_JACBXC010000001.1 GCF_013870535.1 Streptomyces phytophilus
CCGGTGTGCAGCTCGCGGCGGGTGACCGGGGTGACGGGGCGGCTGAACAACTCGGCGTGGGCCCAGGTGAGGTGGTCGAGCCCGGCGCCGGCGAGGCGGTCCACGGCGACGTACGAGCAGTGCAGCTTGGCGGCGAGCGGCACCTCGCGGTGGAGCCTGCGGTGCAGCGCCTTCAGCCGCCCGCGGACGGCGGGGTCGGCGGCGGCGTCCTCGCGGACGACGGCGATGAGGTCGAGGTCGCTGCGGTACGGGCGGTAGTCGCCGAGGGCGAGCGAGCCGTGCGCCCACAGCGCCTCCAGCGGCGCCGCGGCGCGCAGGGCGGCGAGAAACCGGTCGAGGAGCGGCCGGGCGGCGTCGCGTGCGGTCACGTCAGGCGGCCAGCAGCTCGTCGAGGCCGTCGCGGGCCAGCTCCGCCAGCTCGTCGAGCGCCGCGCGGGCGCGGGCGGCCGTCGCGGGGTCCCGCTCGGGCAGGCCGCTGGCGACGAACTCGTCCTCGTCGAGCCTGAGGACCGTCTGCCGGTCGCCGGAGAGCCAGAGGTCCAGCTCCAGGTCGTGCACGGTGACCCGGTCCTGCTCGACGCGGGCGGGCCGGGCCACGTCGCAGTACCAGCCCTTGAGGCGGCCGTCGGCGGCGTGGATCTCCTTGACCGAATACCAGCGGTCGCGCCAGAAGTGCTCGGTCCACACGTCGCCCCGCTCGAACCGCACGTAGCCGGCGTCGCGCTCCTTCGGGCCGGCCCAGGGGGCGCGCACCACCGCGTGGTCGCCGTCGTCGCGGAGGACGACCGCCGCGTAGCTCAGGCCCGGTCGGTGCTGCTTGACCAGCGTGACCTCGACCTCGTGGCCCGGTGTCAGCATGCCCTTCCTCCCGTACGCCTCCCCCGGGACGGCGCCGGGGCGGGCCGGGCGCCGCGGCAATTGGTGAGGCCCCGCGACGGGGGAGCGCGGGGCCTCATACCGTCAAACGGCAGACGTGGGCTCCGGGTTCCCCGCAGGACGAAAAAGTTTCTGCTACGAGGCATGGTGGGCTCAGGCGATCCCCCGCATCGCCCGAGCCCACCTGTGTACCTCGAATGGAGCACCACTCCCCCACCATTCACCAGGCAAAAGACCGGGTTGCTACGGAGGTTCGCCGGATTCCGCGGGATTCCCCAGTCAAGATCATCCCCCAACTGCCCCCCCAATCGCGCCCACACGAAGGCCCCGCCTGCCAGTGGATCTGCGGCGCGGCAGGCGGGGCCAGTCGAGAGCCCCGCTCGCCACCGGGGGTGCGGACGAGCGGGGCCGTCCGGGGGTCAGCGGCGGGGTGTCTCTTCGGGGGCGCGGAGGAGGTCGGGCTGGAGGGCGACCCATTCGCCCTTGGGGTGGCCGCCGCCGCGGATGGTGTAGTCGCCGGCCCGGGAGATGTCAGTGAGGATGCCGGTGCGGTTCTCGACGGGGTCATGGACCTCGTCACCGATGCTCCACGCTGCCGCTGCCGCCGGCCTGTCGTTAGCCTGTGTCATGGCTCCTGCTCCGCTCAGAGAGTCCACGCCCCCGGGCCGTTACCGCGGCCGCGGGGGTTCTTGCTGCTCAGACGGTACCGCTACATGCCGCCCCATGTCGCCCCATGGGGCCATCTGCGGATGCTGGGTGTGACATGCCGCTCTAGCGTGCGGATCATGGATGACGAGATCGGCTACGTGTACATGCAGGTGGCCGACACGATCGAAGCGGAGATCCGGTCGGGCCGGCTGCCGGTGGGTGCGCGGCTGCCGAACGAGCGGGACATGGCCCGCGAGCGTGGGATCGCGCCGGGCACGGTCCGCCGGGTGGTGCGCGAGCTGCGGGACCGCGGGCTGGTGAGGACGCTGCCGAACAAGGGGACCTACGTCGTCACGCCCCCGCCGGCTGACACTGCCTCGCCGTAGCCTGTCTGTCATGCTTTCGCCACCCGCCCCGCCGCGCCCTGCTGCCCATGTGCAGGCGGACATCGCCGCCTGGCTGAAGCTGCCGGTGGCGTTTCGGGTGCGGTTGGATCCGCGGCGTGAGGTGCTGCCGGGGCTGTGGGCGGAGTGGCTGGCGGCGGACCGCGCCGAGGTCGTGAAGGCGGCGTGAGTCGCGACGCCGTCGAAGTCCCGCCCTGGCGCCCCGAGATGGGCCCGCGGCCGCGGGTCACCGTCTACCCGGCCCGCAATCCGCCCCGGCTGCGGGTGCGCGTGGACGGCGATTGGCGCGACGCCGAGGTGATGGCGCGGCATGACTGGCCGTCCGGGGTGATCGCGGTGCAGGTGACGATCCGGCTGCCTGCGGAGGATCTCGGCGGCGGGCTTCAGACGTTCGGGCGGACGTACCTGTGGGACTCGGGCGCGATGCACGTGCTCGACGAGCAGTGGGGCGGCCCGGCGACGAACCCCTAGGCCGGTACAGCTTGACGCTGTACAGCGTGAGGCTGTATTTTGGTGGTGTCGAGAGGGGCACCCATGAACACCACCGACGCAGCCGCCCAGGCCGGAGTCACCACCCCCACCATCCGCCTGTGGTGCCGCATCGGCGCCCTCGCCGCCGTCAAGCACGCCGGCCGCTGGATCATCAACACCGCCTCCCTCGCCGCACGAATCGCCATCGGGCACATAAAGGGGAAGGCCATGACCACCACCGGGACGCTCGTCGAGATCCCCGGCCAGTACTACGGAGTCCGCGGCGACACCGACACGCTCGCCGCCGCCTACCAGAACGGGGCCGCGGTCACCGTGGACAGCGGCCCCTACGCCGGTGACCGGGTCTACCTCGGCCTCACCCGCTGGACCCTCGGCGGCTACGGCCGAACCCAGGAGATCCTCGGCCTCGCCTACACCAAGGACGACGGTCAGGCCGTCTACTACCTGGACACCAACCGCCTCGCCGAAGCGCCCGCCATCGCCGCCGCGTTCCAGCGCTTCGACGACGAGGTCGCCGCGGCCGACGCGAAGACGCGCGCCCAGGATGACGCCTACCTCAACGACCCCTACGAGTGAGGACACCCCTGATGCCGACCATCAAGCTGTGGCTGCGCACCGACGCCGTCCGAGTCGACGACGAGACGGGCGAGGACGTGCCCATCCCCCGCTACGCCGACGCCATCGACCTTGACAGCCTCAGCCCCCGCGCCCGCGCGCTCGCCGAGGCCGTCGCCCAGATGCGGGTCACCCCGACGAGGGACGGAGACAAGAGAAACGGCCTCGTGCTGTGCCAGCACACCACCCGCACCGTAGGCGACGTCACCCCCGGCGCGGAGGGATGGATGTCCCCCGAGAGGGCCGCCCAGCCCGACACGATGACGTGGAAGGACTGGGACCGCTTCCCCGCCGACCGGGAGATGCCCGGGGAGGAGTACCTGGAACGGCAGGCCCGCAAGATCCCGCACGACTACGCCATCGTTGGCGGCGTGCGCTCCTCCCTGGACTGGGCGCGACAGCGGCCCGACCCGGTGCCGTCCAGCGCCGCAAGCGGCGAGGACCGCCACCTCACCCGGGACCAGGTGCTTAACTACATGCGTGAGCGGGGCCGGGCCATCAGCGCCTCGACGTGGAGCAGCTACACCGCCCGCGGTCAGGCCCCTCGGCCGGACCGCCACATCAGCCGTACCCCGCTGTGGGCCGTCGAGACCATCGACGCCTACCTCGACGGAAGCTGGAAGGCGCCCGCCTGACCCCCGCACAGCACGACACCCCCGCCCTGGCGTGTTATCGAGGGTGCAGGCCACAGGCGACACCATGCGGAGGAAGGTATGGCACCCCTCACATTGACATCCTATGGTGGGGGTGCCATAGTGAAGGTGTCGGCGGGGAACGGCCCCCCGCCCCACCAGAGGGGGAACCCCAATGCGACCCATCACCGCCACCGACATCATCGAGTTCCACAACTCCGGCGCGGAGCTGCTGGTTCTCGACTCCACCACAGGGGAGTTCGAGTTCATCGAGGCGCCGTGGCCGCTTTCCCGCCCCGAGGCCAGCGCCTACGACTTCATCACCCTAAAGGACGTGTTCGGGACCTCGGAGGGCGACCTCATCACCGAGAACGAGCGGGAGGTCCAGATCCTCATCGCCACGCCCGACGGCGGCGAGTGGCACGAGAACATCGTCGACGACGCCCTCGACGAGTCGGGCAACCTCCGCGCCTCCGTCGCCGACGAGATGGCCGACATCATCAACGCCGACGGCATCCTCCCCAGCCGCGTCCTTGGCGCCCGCCACGCCGAGGAGCAGTGGAAGGCTGCCGCCGCCGAAGCCGACCGGAAGGCCGGAGCCCGCGCCCACCGGGTCGCCACCGTCGTGGCGTTCTGCGGCGGCAACCAGTCCGAGGCCGCCCGCCAACTCGGAGTCGACCAGTCCACGGTCAACAAGCTGGTCAAGAAGTCCGCCATGCGCACCGTCGCACTCGTCTCCGCCGCCCCCGGCGACCGGGTCCCCGGGCGTGAGCTGGGCGACCCCGAGTGCCCCGAGATCCCCGGCCTGATGGAGCGCCCCGAGGTGAAGTCGTTCTTCGCCGAGCACGACTACGACGCGGACCACGACGACGAGTTGATGTACCTCGTGACCGCTGGCGAGATCGACATGATCCCCGACGACTTCCCGTACCTGATCGTCCGGTACTGACCCCCGCACAGCACGACGCCCCCTCCCGCGAGCGGCAGGGGCGTTGCGCGTCTCCGGGGGCCTCTGCCCCGCCACCACGGCGGGAGGGATGCGGTCACCCGCGCCCAGCTTGTCCCGGCAGACGAGACCGCCCGCCTTGAGCCGGAAGACCGGGTGTCACGGCGTCCCGTGACAGGCGGGCGGATTCGGTGCGACGTGGTGGGGATTCGAACCCCACATCTCTGCGTCACCGCTGCCTCTGCCGTTGGGCCACACGCCGCACCACCAGCGTAGCCGCCGCCACCGACAGCGGGCACACGAAAACCCCGCCGCCCGGGAAGGGCGGCGGGGCTCAGCTACTAGGTTGGGAACAACTGGTAGATCATTGGGAGTTCGTGCCCGCCCCCTACGAGTACTGCCGTCGTTGCGGGTCGAGTGCCGCGGCGAGCGGGCCGTTCCCGTTCCCTGGGTTGTCGTCGGGGGGTGGCCCGTCGGCCGCGCACGCGTACTGCGTCGACCCGTCCGCGGTCGGCGTGCAGGTGTAGGTGACGCCGCCGTACACGAACTTCCACGACGAGGGCGGCGGTCCGGCGGGCCCGCGCTCGCCCTGCGGTCCCTGCTCGCCCTGGGGTCCGGCCGGCCCGGGTTCACCCTGCGGCCCCACGGGTCCGGCTTCTCCAGCCGCGCCGGGCTGGCCGTCGGCGCCGGGGCTGCCTGGTGCTCCTTCGGCGCCGGGGGTTCCTGGCGGGCCCGACGGTCCGGGGCTGCCGTCGTCACCCGACTGGCCCTTCTCGCCGTTCCCCCCGCGGGGCCCACGGTCGCCGCTCTCCCCGGGCTGCCCGGTGGGTCCCGGACTGCCGGGCACACCGCGCGCCCCCGCCTTACCGGGGTCTCCGGCGACGGGATCGCCACCGAGGCGCTGCACCTGCGCGGCGAGCGCGTCGCGGGCTTCGTTGGACTCCCGCAGGTCGCGGTTGAGGCCCTGGAGCGCGAGGACAACCCACGCGACTGCGCTGCCGAGGGCGACGGCGAGGAGCACGGTCCACAGGTCGCCGCGCCTCCAGCGGCGGGCATCGTCTCTCATCTGCGACCGCGTCACGTACCCGCCCCCCGAGTCAGCAGGATGATCACCGGCAGGAGGATCCCGATCAACGGCACGATCACCGCACCGACCAGCCACCGGCGGGTCGCGACGATCCGCTCCGCGTCCTTCTCCCTCAGCGTCTCCAGCGCCTGCACCCGTGCCGTCAGCGCGTCGTGCCGCAGCGTGTACACGTCCGTCGACACCTTGGAGTCGAGCCGGTGGCCGATCTGCTGGATGTCGTCCCGCACGTCGGCGAACCGGTCCTCGAAGCGCCTCGCGAGTTCGCCCAGCGTCGGTTCATCGGCCACAGATCACCGCCCAGGTCAGACGCCGCGAACGGGGGTCTTGTCTACCGGCGACACCTGGCCGCGGGTCAGCAACCCCAGCACGGCGAGGACGGCGGCGTTCAGCGCGCCCACCGTCTCCGCGGACACCGCCAGCCCGTAGGCCGCCAGCAGCGCCACCGCGGCGGCGACGACACCGGTGAACGCGGCCGGTGCGATCGGCCGGGTGACGGCGGCGGTCGCCGCAGCGAACGCGGCGGAGATGACGGCGACGATCGCCGCGGCCTGCTCTGCGTCCAGCCCGAACTGGAAGCTGACGAGGAGGGACAGGCCGGCCGATACAGCGGCGAGAACGAGCGCGGGCTCATAGCCGAAGATCTTCATGGGTGACGCCTTTCACTTGCCGCGCAGGAGCGCGAGCACCTGATCGAGCTTGGAGTCCGCGGACTCGGAGGCCCTGCGGGCGCCGCGTGCGGCGCGGGTCTGGGTGGCCACGTGGCTCTTCCACGTCCAGAAGCGGTTCGTCTTGTACGACTCGGCGTCCTCCGGCGCCTCGAACACGCCGTCGGTGCTGATCAGCTTCTTGAACACCGCGTCGGCGATGCGCTCGATGTCGTCGTTCGTCACTTCGTCCTCCTCGGGTCGCGGGGCGCCCTTCTGCACCCACGCGTAGAGCACCGGTCCCGGGCACGAGGTGGCGTAGCCGTCGCGGTGGCCCTTGATTTCGGAGCCCGCCGGCCCCTCGCTGCGGCAGTACTCGATGGCGTCCCGCAGCCCGTGCAGCTGCGCGTCCGGGGGTGTCGTCACGCCCGAGGTGCCGACCAGCCCGAGCACCGCGTAGTGCGCCTCGTTCAGGCTGGTGGTGCCGTTCGCGCTGTTGCGGCGCCTCAGCCCGCGGCCCTCGTACACGTAGCCGTGGGTGCACACGACGTAGCTGTAGCCGATGTCGGACCAGCCGTTGGTGTCCATGTGCAGGCTCTGCACGGAGCGGACGTAGTCGTCGCAGCGGGAGTGCTCCCGGTCCGTGTAGGCGCCACCCAGGTAGTGGATCTTCACGCCGCGACGCGGGCCCGCATACTGGATCGCGCCGGACGGCAGTCGGTAGGCGCGGGCACCCCACGCCGAGCGGGAGACGAGCTTCATCGGGACTCCTGCCGCAGGTAGTAGTTCCGCGCCATCTGCTCCAGGCCCGGCTCATCGAACTCGGCGGTGTACCTGCCGCTGTTGGCAGCGGTGAGGTAGCCGCCCGACGGCGCGCACATCACCGGCCGCCGGCCCGCGCTGTTCCGCACGCACTCCCCGTCCTCGATGCGCCCGTCGCCGTCGCGGTCGTAGTTGACGTGCGCCAGGCCCATGATGTGGCCAAGTTCGTGCAGCACCCCGTTGGCCTGCTTCGCGGCGTTCGTCGTGTCGTTGCTGGAGAACCAGTTGTCGACCGTCCAGTACTGGCTATTCATGTACACGTTGCCGCCCCAGGCGCTGCCGTTGGCCGCTGCGTGGCACGGGTAGGAGATCGACGCCCACGACCCCTCCACCGGCCGGTGCTTGTAGTGGAAGCGAATCTCGTGCCGCGGCTGATCCGAGCACGACGACCGCGGACCCGGCACGATCGTCGAGGACACCGTGACCTGCACGCCCGTCACGTCGGTGATCTGAGCCGCGACCTTCTTCAGGTAGGGCGACAGCCGGTCCCGGCCCGCTTCGGACGCGAACACGATCGTGTACGGGTCGGGGCTGATCGAGTAGATGCCCTTGGCGGTGTACGCCTTCCAGCCGCGCCCGGAGTACACCGGGGATTCCGCGGCGGACGCGGGCGGGGCGGCCAGCGCCATGGCCGCCGCCACGGCGACAGCGGCAACGATCAGCATCCGGACGCGTTGGAACATCACGAGACTCCCAGGGGGTTGAAGAGGGTCAGGCTTCGGCGGGCGGCGGCTGCGGCGGCTCCGGAGACGGGACCGGCGGTTCGTCCATCACGCCGAGGTCCACCAGCGTCGGCACGTCGGCGTCCGTCATCCCAGGGCGCGGCGTCACCTGCACGGGTACCGGATCGGTCACGGCAGGCTCCTCACAGGCTGTAGAAGACGCCGTTGAACCCGATCCAGCCCGGCCTGTTAGTGGAGGCGTTGGTGCCGTAGATCTCCAGGTGGCCATCCGTCTTCGCGTCGAGCTTCAGCGTGATCCGGTCGGAGTTGACGTCGGAGCAGGGGATGACGACGGTCCGCAGACTCGCGGGCCGGGCGGCAGTCGGCAGCGGCGACGAGGTGAAGATCCCCGAGTTGGGGATGCTGCCGCCGCCGTAGGTGACCGACAGGGCGCCCTGCAGCTGCACGGAGATCTCCCCGAAGAGGTTGATCCGCCGGTACTGCACGGTGCCGTTCGAGTTGCCGTTGTGCGAGAAGCCGCTGACCAGGCTGATGGTGGTCCAGCTGGAGATGCTGGCACCCATCGTCACCCACGTGCCGGCGACCCGCGCGTCCAGCCGCTGTTCGGCCGCCAGGTAGGTGACCATCCCATCGGCCGGGGAGGTGAGCGTCGCGTTGCGGGCGGAGGCGGTCGCGAACCGCATCACCGACCGTTCGGTGATCGCGTTGGCGATGTCCTGGGCCAGCGTCGCCGCGTTCGGCGCGTCGGTCAGGGCGGCGATGCTCACGCCCTGCCCGTAGTCGTCGGTCGTCGGCATCAGATTTCCGTCTCGACCACACCGTGGTGGGTCGCGGACACGGATGCCACCTCAGGCGATGCCAGCATCGCCTGCCTGATCGCATCGGCGATGACCTGGTTGGTCACCCCGCCAGGCACACCGGACCCGCCGAGAATGGTGTACTCCACGGTGATGCGGTTCTCCGGGTCGACGCCGACTGCTCTGACGGCGGTGAACGGCAGGTCTCCGGTGGTGAGCGCCATGGGCTCCTCCTCAGGTGGCGGATTCGTAGGTGGCGGTGATTCGGAGCACGTCGCCGCTGCCGACGGCTTCCGGGGCGTTGATGGCCGGGTTCATCTGTGTCAGCCGGACGTCGGCGGCTCCGGAAGGGAAGAAGGGGGTGCCAGTCGTGCCCGCCGGGGCGATGACGAACTGACCGGCCCATCTGCTATTGCCGGCCCAGTGCGCGTGACCGATGTACGTGCAGCCCGCGTTGGCTGCCTGTACCGGCAGCGACAGGAAGCTGTTGCCCGTCCCGCCGGTGGTGGTCGTGCCGATCGACAGGTTGATCGTCATGTGCACTGTCCGGCCGACCTTGTGGTAGCGGCCGACGAGCACGCCGTTGCCCAGCGCCGGGGCGGTGCCGCTGGACGTCCAAGCTGCCGGGTAGCTGGGCCATGCGGTGTCGGCGGCGGTCGCGGTGCGGCCGTGGGCGACCCAGTTGCCCTGCCCTGAGCGGGAGATGACGGCGGTGTCGCCGACGGTGGGGTTGAGGTAGGAGTCCAGGCGGCGGGCGCGGATGTCGCCGCAGTCGACGGTTCCGGTGCCGACGGCGGTGACGGTGGCGGTCTGCCAGTCGGCACCGCGCACCGCCGGTGTGGTCCGGCCTTGCCGGACGGCTTCGCCTGCGATGGCGTCTGCGAGCGCCCGCGTGCTGGAGCCCATCAGCCGTCCTCCTTGCCGCCGATGAGCGCGAGGGCGAACGTGCCGCTGGGGCTGAGGTCGATCGAGAAGGACTGCACCTGGTGCAGGTCGCGGCGGCCGTTGCCGTACACCGCCCGGATCACGTCGCCGGGCTCCAGGCAGGGGTTCGGCAGGCTGGTGATGTCGGCGCTCGCCGCGGGCTTCACGCTGTCGCGCAGCAGCTTGTTCGCCGCGCCCGTCGCGATGCCGACGCTGGTCAGCGTCGGCGAGGAGTAGAAGCGCACCACCCGGCCGAACGGCCCCAGGTAGTACGTCGGGCTGGTCACGTCGTCGTCCATGGCCGTGCCGGTGGCTGACGTGTTGTCCTCGGAGTTCTCACCGCTCGCGACGACGATGTTGTACATGCCCTGCCGGGAGAACTCGCGGTTCGCCTCGATGAGCACGCCGCCGTCACCGGCCGCGACCTCCCATACGGGCTCGGTGGCGAGGATGTCCGGCAGTTCGGCGATGGTGAACACGCCGTCGGCGTTGCAGTACGCCTCCGCTCCGACGGCGGTAGCGATCTCCTGCACCGCGGCCCAGCGGTCGCCCTCCCGGTCCCAGGTGCGGGTGCCCAGCGCCGTGTTGTCGGCAGTGGAGGCGATGATCGCGTCCGGCAGCGTGTTCTGGATCAGCGCGGTGATGGAGGTGACCGCGGCGGTCGCCCCGCGGGTGGAGTAGGGGGCGGTGAACTTGTCGTCTGCGATGGTCGCTTCGAGCCCGGACGCGGTGATCGTGACCGGGCCTGTGTCGGGGTCGCCCGAGAGAGCATCGAGACGGCCGAAGAAGATCGGCACGGACTCGACCAGGCCGCCGGGGTAGACGATGCCGCGGCGGATCCGGATCCGCGCCCCGGAGATCGCCAGGTAGTCGGCGGCCGTCCACGGCAGCAGCGACAGGTCCGGGACCTCGACGGTTGCCGTGCGGCGCACGGCGGCGCCGCGGTCCACCGTCACCGACCCGCCGGTGTGCGGCAGTTCGTCGACATGCCCGTCCGGCCAGTGCAGCTCGACGGCGGACGCGAGGACATGGCTACCAGCGAGCGCGGACAGGAACCGGTCGGACGGCGGTGGATACACCACTCACCCCCCGATGGGACGGTTGAACAGCACGTCCTCCCAGGTGGCGAACCGGTCCAGTACGTCCTGCCAGGTGGTGTTCTCCGACAGGATGTCCTGCCAGGTGCGGCCGGCGGAGCCGCCCACCCCGACTGCCGTGGGCATGTCCGTCTGCGTCAGCGGCAGCGACCACGCCCGCCAGCCCTCCGGCGCATACGTCGTGATCCGCGCCTCGGTGGCCTCCCCGACGGACACGTACATGTCGTCGACGCCCATGCCGGGTGCGGCCTGCCACAGCAGCGTGTTGCCCGAGTCGAGCAGCCAGTGCAGCGCCGTCCGCTCGGCGTCATCCCGCGTCCACACCGCAAGTTCGCCCTCAAGGCCGCCACGCACATCCGAGATCGTCACGGTGTTGCGGCGCCCGCGGATCCGGTGCCCGGTCTGCTCGATCGGCCGCGTCCAGTCCGGGGCCCGCTCCACCAGCAGCCGCAGGTTGCGCTGCGGCAGCCCGGGGTCCTTCAGCCACGCGAGATTCGGGTCGCCGGGATCGACGGTGACCGTGTCGCTCTGCCTGAAGGACTCCAGTGCGTTATCGGAGGCGTCGTAGCACTCCGCGGCATACGACACCGGCACCCCGAGCGGCGCCTCGTAGTCCTCGAACACCATCAGGTCAGAAGTGATCGGAATGCGGTCGACGAGGCCGTCGGGGCCACGGACCAGCGTGCGGATGCCGTCGCTGCCGACACGCCACAGGGACAGCAGCTCGCCCGGCTCCAGTTCCCGCAGCGTGATCGTGACACTCCCCGTCCCGGGCTGCGCCGTAACGAGGAAGAACGGCAGGACTTGCCACAGCGCGACCCGGTCGATCGCGACCGCCGACGACACGGCGGTCGCCGTCAGTTCGAGTTCGATCTCCGCCCGCGCCGCCCCGGTCGGTGGGGTGAAGTCGTTCTGCAGCCACCACCAGTTCGGGGTCGGCACGGCTGTCGGCGACGAGGCGGTCGAGCTGATGAAACTGCTGCCGGCGTCGTACCAGCGCACCCTGAGGATGCTGTTCCACGATCCGGCGGTGACGTTCGTATACACCTCGATGCGGTGCGACAGGCCGCTGACGTCGCCGCCCAGGCTCCAGCGCGGGGAGCGGATCACCGAGGTGGTCGCCGTCGCACTGGAGACGATGAGGCTGTAGGAGCCCTCGTAGGCCACCGCGCCCCACGGTGTCGACCGGGGGGCGGTCGCCACCCCCGACGTCACGCTCCAGCCGGAGACGCCCTGCTCGAACGAGGCGTCGCTGTAGCGGACCACGCTGTCCGGCCGGAACTCCAGGTCGGTGCCGATGACGGCCTGCTCCACCCGCAGCACCTGGCCGAGGCTCGCCGAGTCGATCCCGACGGCCAGCGCGCACGTCACCGCGCCGGCCGGGGCGACCGCCGAGGCCCGCTGCCGGTACCAGCCCGTGCCCGGCGCGGCGAGTTCGCCGCGTGTCGCCTGCAGCTGGGTGTCCGCGGCGTCGTAGAAGCGGACCTCGACCCACGTGTCGGCGGCCGACGTCGGCGGGTTGAGGTAGCAGAACGCCAGATACTCCTGCCCCTCGGTGCAGGGCACCCGGGCCGTGCGCATCGCCTGGTCTCCGGCCGCGGTGGCGGTCATCGACACGACGTGCCCGCCGGTCGGGTAGTAGTCCACCGGCCACTGCACCACCGGCACAGTGCGGGCGATCGTGACGGAGCCGATTCCCGTCCACGACGTGGTGTCGATCTCCGGGGACTCCGCGTTCCACGGCAGCAGGTTGCCCATGATGTGCTGCGGCAGGCCGAGGTAGACGTTCTCGAAGAAGCTGATCACCGCAGCCGCGGCTGGCGTCGATGACAGCAGCACCTGCGCCCGTGCCGCGTCCGGCGGCGCCACCCCGCCGACGCTGATGCGGTGCCACGTCGCGGACGCCGCCGCCGTCGTCAGCGACCACGTCACGGAAATCTCTGTGTTCGCCGCCGTCAGCCAGCGGATACCGATGCGCTCCGGCACCGTCGCGCCCGAGGCGTCCGCGAACGCGTGGTACGTCTCGCCCGCCGCGATGGGGTAGGAGGAGACGGTGCGGGCCTGCATCTCTCCCGCGGCCACGCTCTTGACGATCAACGTTCCGGCGCCGTTCCGGCCGCCGGAACCCAGGCTGATCGTGCAGTTGAGCTTCTTCACCCAGCCCGACGTGTTCGGATCCACTGACTCCGTCGTGACGCTCAGCAGGTTCCCCGGGATCGCCACCGCTCACCTCCCCGTCCGGCCGGAGCGCAGCGCCGACGCCAGCTCTCGGTTCTCGTGCTGCACCACGCCACGGACCTGGCCCAGGAACTCACCGCTGTCGAGGTACAGATCGCCGGTGAAGTCGCCGCCGCCAGAGGCGGTGACGCCCGTCGACGCGGCGCCCTCCATCGCCTTGAACTGCTGCGGGGTGAGCACCGCCTCCGGCCGGCTGAGCCCGTTGAAGCCCAGGCCGCCGGGCGGCAACCAGCCGCCGTCGTCATACCAGCCGACGCGCTGGCTGTGTGCCCATGCCCCGGCCGGGTTGCCGTAGCGGCCGTCGATGTAGCCCAGGCCCCACTTGATCTGTGTGGCGGGGTTGGTGCGCCAGTCGGCGCCGGCCGACGCCATCTTCCAGGCGGGCAAGCTCTGCGGGATGCCGAAGGCCCCTGAGCTGGGGTTTCTTGCGTTCCAACGCCACCCGGACTCGCGGGTCCACAGCTTGTCCAGCGGGGGCCACTGGCGGTCGCCCCAGCCGAACTGCCCGAGCATCTCCCGCGCTGCCGACTTCGCCCCCGCGATGCCGGTGATGCTGCCGCCGCCGATCGACGGCGCGAAGCCATACACCGAACTGAACATGGGGTGGTTCGCGCCGCGGGCCCGGCCGCCGACGAGCACGCCGTCGCCGCCGCGGGACTCGACGTTGACACCGCCGAGGGTGCCCGCGGTGTGGCCGACTCCGCTGTGCGTAACGCCGATCTGGTACGGCGCCCTCAGGCCCCGCTTCCACCCGGGGGGTGCGGCGCCGCCCGCGAAAGCGTGCGTCGACCACCGGCGGTGCGGCTTCTGCCCGCGGATCACCGATTCGATCGCAGAGACGAAGCCGCTGCAGTCCCAGCTCGGGTTGCCGTTGCCGCCCCACTGGTAGGGCTTCCCGGCCTGTGTGCGGGCCCAGCGCAGCGCATCGGCGACCTTCGCGCCGCCGCCCGCCGCACCACTCACGAGCCCCTTCAGTCCGCTGATGATGGTCTTCGGCAGGGCGAGGACCATCTGACCCCAGCCCGTATCTCCGATCTTCCGCAACGGCTTCAGCAACGGGTCAAGCAGGCGGCCCAGATTCCCGACCGGGTCGGAGAGGAACTTCGCGCCCTTGGCGGTGCCGCTGGTCCCGATGCCGACGAGGCGGCCGAGCTTGCCGACGATGCCGCCGTCCTCCATCAGCTGACCGCCAGCCTGCTGCCACAAGCCCAGAGCACGCGAACGGTACTTCGGGTCCGTCGGGATGACGTACTCAGGGTGAGAACCCCGCCCCTCGCCGACGATCGCGGTGGGCCTGTTGAACACACCAGGCTGGGCGGGGATCGCACCGCCGCGCTCCAGCAGCGGCACAGTCTTCAGGTCGGGAAGACCGGGGATCCAGCCGCCGATCTTCTTCCAGACCTTGACGATGCCCTTGTTCCAGACGGTGTTCAGGACGAAGTTGATCGGCTTCTTCGTCAGACCCTTGATCTTGTCCCAGGCGCGGCCGATGGCGTCCTTCGCGGTCCGGAAGGCGTCGGCGACGCGGCCGATGGCGGTCTTCAGTGCGTTGAACGCCGGCCGGATGCCCTTCTCCCACACGCCCTTGATCACGGAGCGGATGCCGTTGAAGACGGGCGTGACGACCTTCCGCCACAGCCAGCGGAACACGTCGGCCAGGACGCGGATCGCGGCCCGGACCAGGCCGAAGTAGCGCTTCACGACCTGGGTCCACCACAGGCGGATGATCGTCGATATGGCCTTGAAGGCGAGCTGGAAGACCTTCCGCCAGAACCAGATGACGATCGCGCCGATGGTCTGGAAGTAGAACTTGACCAGCGAGAAGAACCGCTTGATGACCTGCTGGTACCAGAACTTGACGATCTTCCCGATGGCCTTGAAGACGGGCTCGAAGATCGTCTGCCACAGCCACAGCGCGATCCGGCCGAGGAGCCGGTAGTACGCGAAGACGAAGTCGAAGTACGGCTTAATGATCTTCGTCCACAGCCACATCACGATCGTGCCGATGGCCTCGAACACGGGCTTCAATGCCGCATTCCAGGCCGCCAGAGCAGCCGTCTTGATGCCCTCCCAGGCGGCCTGCACCCCGGCGCGGAACCAGCCGAACCTCTTGTACGCATAGACGACCGCGGCGACGAGGGCGACGATCGCGATGATGATCAGCGTGATGCCGCTGGCCGCGAACGCCGCGTTCAGCAGCCACTGCACGAGCGTCCACGCCTTCGTGGCGATGATCACCAGGTAGATGCCCTGGACCAGCCACGGCAGCGTCTCCGCGATAGAGGCGACGCCGCGTGCCAGCGCGCCGAGGGTCTCCAGCGCCGGCCCCGACAGCGGGGCCAGGCTCTTCGAGACCTCGTAGAACGCGCGGCCGATGTCACCCAGCCCGGCTGCGAGCACGGGCGCCATCCGCGACGAGTAGTCGAGGAACCCCTCGAACTCCGGACTGCCCTTCAGGCTGGTGCCCCAGTTCGCGAACCGCTCCGTGATCCCGACCATCCGATCGGAGATCGAGTCCATGTGAGGCAGGAACGCGGCGACGATGCCGCCCAGGCCCTTCGCGATGTTCCCGAGCGCGACGCCCAGCCCGACGATCGCCGGACGGACGGAGCCCGTGAGGTCCTTCTTGAACGTCTTCCAGCCCTTCGACTGGAAACCGCGGGCCGCCCGGTTCTGCAGTTCCCCGACCGCCTTCGCGGCCTCGATCACGAACGGCGTCAGTCCGGGCAGGGCCCGCCGCAGCCCGTTGATGCCGCGCGTGAACAGCGGCATGATCGTGGGCTGCAACTCCCTCGACCAGCCCTTGAACGCGGTCCGCAGCCGCACGAAGGCGTTGAAGGTGCCGCGCGCCGCGGGCGACATAGCCGCCAGCGCGGCCTGGTACTTCGCCTGCGCAACCGCCGCCTGATCCGCACCACCGGCCGCCGACAGTTGCGCCGAGCGGATCTGCCGCTGAGCACCCGCGATAGAGTCCGCCGCCGACTGCTGCGCTACTACGAGCTGCTCCTGCGCGCGGGCCACGGACCGGGCGCCGTCCTCCTGGACCCGCACAACGTTGCGCTGCGCCTCCGCGACCCGCTGCTGGGCGGCGGCGATGTCCTGCTGGGACTGCACCTGCTGCCGGGCGGCCTCCCGCTGCGCGTCCGCCAGATCCCTGGCGCGGTCGCGCACCGACTCCTGGGAGTCCGCCAGCCGCTGCTGCGCGGTGCGCACCTGCTCCGAGCCGACGACGCCCGCCCGGTCCGCAGCCTTCTTCTCCGCCGCGAGCCGGGTCGTCTCCAGCTTCTGTTCCTTGAGCCGCTGCACCGCCTGGTCGTAGGCGAGCTGCGCGCGCTGCTGCTCCAGCAGCGTCGCGTTGCTCCCGGCGGCCTTGACGGCGTTGAGACGGGCCATCGCCTCCTGCGCATCCAGGACGGCGTCCCGCTCGCTGAGTTGTGCGCCCGCGAGGCGGTTGCCGAGGTCGACCAACTCCTCGGCGGCCTCCCGCCGGGCGGCGGTGAGGTCGCGCTGCGCCTGCCGGGCGGTGCGCTGGGCGTCGGCGAGGGAGTCCTCGGCGTTCTCGACCTGTTCCGCCGCGGCACGCTGTCGGTCCGCGGCCTGCTCGACCGCGGATGCGAGGGAGGACTTGGCGTCTTGGACCTGCTGTGCGGCCTGCTCGCTGTTCTCCGCCGCCTGCCGCACCGCGTCGGACACGCCCTGCTCGGCCTGCCCGATCTGCCTCGCCGCGTTGCGGTGCGCCGTGGCCAGCGCCTGCTGCGCGCCTTCAAGCTGCGTCGCCTTCTGGGCGGCCTGTGCGGCGGTCTGGCCGCCCTTTGCCGTTGCGGTGGCCGCGGCATCGGACGCCGCCTTCTGCGCTTTCAGGGCGTTCGCGATGTCCATGACCGCCGGGACCGCCGCGGCGGCGAGCGCACCGACGCCGGCGCCCGCGGCGAGCGCAGCCGCCGTGATCGACCCGATGCCCGCGGCCAGTACCGGCACCGCGGGGATGGCGACGAGGCTGCCGATCGCGGCGGCCAGCACGAGCACCGCCATGCGAGCCTGGCGGGTGCTCACGTTGATGTCGATGTCGCGGCGGTCCAGTGCCGACATCATGGCCCCGACGGCGGCGAGTTCCGCCATCGCCTGCCCGGCGTCGACACGGACCTGCACGTCGGCATCGGACGCGGACAGGGCCTGCAGACGGGCACGGATGCGCTCGATCTCCGCCATCGCCGCACCCGAGCTGATGTCGACACCGATCTCCTGATCGGCCAGGCGTGCCAACTGTGCGCGAAGCCGCAGGATCTCGGCCTGCGCCGGAGTGGTGTCAGCGCCGATCTCGACGTCCGGCAGGTTCCGCATCGCGGCCTCGATACGAGCCCGGGCGGCGCGCGCGAACGCGCCGCCCGACTCGGAGCCCTGCCGGGTAGCGGCGGGCCGTCCGGCCCGGCCGCCGTTGTTGATGCCGTCGCGGATGCTGTCGCTGATCTCGGCGACGATGCGCTGCCCGATCTGGCGGCCGATGCGCTGTCCGATGACAGATGCCGACCCGCCCGCGGCGTCGGCCATCGCAGGGCCGAAGCGCCTGCCCGCGGCCTCACCGGCATCCTGGCCCGCGCGGCTCGCCTCGGGGACGAGTTGAGACCGCAGCCGCTGGTAGATGCCTCGCGTGTTCGGGACGACATCGACCTCGACGGAGCCAACGGTGATCGCCACAGGAGGACTCCCTCCTGCGTCAGGCGGCCCCGCCGTTGATCAGCCGGAACAGACGGTCGGCCCGCTCCTCGGTGAGGGGCGTGGTCTTCTTCCGCGGCGGACGTGAGCCGGGTCGGCGCACCGGCTCCGGAGGCTCGATGCCGCGCCGCGCCTTCTTGTCGCTGTTGGCGACATGGAAGGCGTACAGGGCTTGCCGCTGCACGTCGATGAGGATCGCGAGGAGCTGCTCCATCTGCGACCAGCGGCCCTTCTCCGGCTCCGCGGCCGCCGAGGCACGCTCAAGCTCTGCTTCGGGGGTGGCGTTGCGGATCGCGGTCATCGTCGCGGACTCCGGCGGCAGGTGCTGGATCAGCACCCGCAGCCGGCGCCACGACAACTCGCCGCGGTAGATGCCGAGGAGGTCGGTGCCCGGGTAGTAGCGGGCGAAGTCGGCCTCTATCGCCTCCGCGTGCGCCTGGAGCGTCCGGCGCGTCCACGCGATTTCCCCAGGCTCTCACCGGCCTGCCCTGCCGCGTCGGCGACGAACGCCTCGAACTCGTCGTTCGTGGGGTCGATATCGAAGTACGTGTCGAGGTCGTCGGGGTGCACCACGTGCTCGGCGAAGACGTTGAACTTGCCCTCGGCGAGGGCCGTCTGCCACGACTGCCGCCACGCGCCGGGCGGCACGATGCGGATCTCCTCGCCTGCCAGCAGCGCTGTGACGTAGTGGCCCTCGGCTTCGATCTCCTGCGCCTCGGCGGCGTCCGGGTAGTCGTCGTCGGTGTCCTCGGCAGGCTCGCTGCGGGGTATGGCCCGGGGGGCGGACGGCTTGCGGCTGGTGGCCTGTCGTGTGGTGGGCGGCATGCGCGGGCCCTTTCTCTCGTGGCGCGGGCAGGGGGTTGGAGGTGGCGGGCCGGGCCCGCGCCAGGTCGGCCCGCCACCCGTCAGGGGGTCAGGAACCCGTGTACGCCGGCGTCTCCGGCACCCGGTCCGCGTGATAGACCGTGTTGCCGGCAGCGTCCGGATAGGCGGTGATCGTCCACTGGAAGCCCGCAACTTCGTCCTGCTTGTGCGTAACGTCCGAGCGTTCGGTGATCTCCCCCTCGGGGACGTAGAAGCCGCGGTCGATCTCGCCGTCCAGGACGACGAACCAGAACACCCGTCGGTCCGGCAGCGGGCTCGCGGTCTCCGCGAACGTCGTCAGCCCGCTCACCGGGGCGAGGTCGGCGATGTCCTTGCGGTACTGCAACGACTGCACGACGACCCGACCGGTTTCCCACGCGGTGATCGAGAACGTCCGCAGGCTCTGGGTGATGCTGGTGCGGATCGGCGACGTGTAGCCCCAGGGGGTATGGCTCTGACTGTCCTCGTCGAAGCCTTGCACGAGGCCGTCCTCGCTCAACGCGCCGATCGGCAGATACGGGTCTTCCGGCTGTACCTCCGGGTCGCCGGGCGAGGCGGTGCCCAGCGGCGCCACCCACCCTCCGCCGTCTGCGCCGACCTCGATCAGGTCCGCCGCACGGGTGATCTCAACCATGGGGTCTCCCAACATGCGAAATCCCCGCGCGGCGGCGGGGGTCGGTGATTCAGGTCCGGCGCGGGCCCGAACCGGTCAGGAGACCGGGTGAAAGTAGATCGAATAGGTGGCGCCGATGCGGCGCAGGGCGGTGTTCTCATACGGCCGCCGGGCAGGCGCGGCCTCGGTGACGATCCGGCCGAAGACGGCGTTCTCGGTGACCGAGCCGCGCAGCTGCGTGTGCAGCAGGCCGCGGATCAGGTTGGCTAGGTCGGCGGCCTCGCTCTTCGTCGCCGCGTACACGTCGACGTCGACCAGGGCATGATCGAGGCGGATACCGTCATCGGCGCCTGCGGGCAGGCGTTCCACCTGCACTGTCGGCAGCTCGTTGAGGAGGGTGTTGTCGAGTTCGTCGCGGACCACGACATCCGGATCGAGGCGCGCGACCAGCCAGGCGATCAGCTCCACCTCGATGTCGACGGAGCCGACGGCGGCCATCAGTTCCGGCCCCCGATCTGCGCCGCGCGCAGCAGGATGTGCCGGCCGGGGTGGTTCTCGGTGCCGTACTCGACGAACTTCGCGTGCGGTGCAGTGTTGTAGACCGTGGCGGTCGCCCGGTCCTTCTTCCAGCCGCCGCGCCGCGACGACTTGACGTGCCACGACGCCTTGTACAGGCCGGGATGTGGATCCCGGGCGGCATCCCCCGTCGGGGAGGTCGCCACCGCCACACCCTTGATGGTGTGGCCGCGGCGCAGCATCTCCGTCTCGACCATCGGTGAGCGCAGGAGTTGCCCGACGCCCTTGCTGGACATGCGGAACTTCGCAGGCATGGCCGCCCCCTATCCCGTGACCCGGTCGGCGGCGAATTCGAGCGGGGCGCCAGTCCCGGTGAACGGGTTGCGGGCCCAGTCGCCCGGCTGGCCGGTGATCCCGCAGACCTCGCCGCGGATACGCACCTGGTCGGTCGTCTGCCAGTCCCTGCGCTGCGGGTCGTAGACGATGTAGCCGACGATGACCGTATCCCGGGCCTGCTGCAGCGTTCCGCCCGCGGACGGGGCCTCCGACCAGCCGGTCCGGGGAGCGACTACGCATCCCGGCATTTCCGTCTCGGTCAGCGGCCCCGGGATCGGCTGCCCCCGCGGATCCCGGCCCGGCGACGGCCCGCGGCGCAGCCGCACCACCGTCTCCCCGCGCCCGATCACAGCGCCCGCACCTGCGTGGTGCCGGCGGTGCGCCGGTGGCCGCCCGCAGTGAGAAGCGCGCGGTCATCGCCCGTCATCGTCACCCCGATGCCCGACCCGGAGCCGTCCGTGCGGTACGAGTACGGGCCCATCGTCTCGCTGGTGACGCCACCCGCGGCGGTCGGCGCCGTCAGGGTCCGCGTCACCATGCGGCACACGACCGCCACCACATCCGCCGGCGGGGTCGCAGTCCCGTGGGAGTACGTCACCTGGTAGGTGTCCGGGCCGTGCGCCCTCCACCATGTGGGGGTGTCGTCGCCGGCCGGGGTTGCGCACATGAGGTCGACCTTGTCGCGTCCGTCCCACATCCAGCCCGACAGGGCGATGTCCGGCTCGCCATCGCGGCCGACGGCATGCACGCTCGCGACGGCCGTGACCGGGCGCTGCGGCAGCCGCACCACGGTACCGACAGGGTGCAACACGATCGCGTCGTCCGTCACGACGGAGAACTGCTGCCTCGTCCAGGCCCGCACCAGCGCGCTGGCGTCGTCGACGAGAGCGACCGCCCGCGCGGCCTCATCGGACGTCAGCGACCGCCCGAGGCGCGCTTCCAGGGAGGCGACTGTCGCGAGAGGCTCCATGACCCACCTCCATTTCGCCGACCAGCGCCGCCATGGCGTCAGGGGTGCGGGCCGCACGGCGGTACCGCTCGTACAGTGCCCGCCCGGCTACCGAGCCCCAGCGGGAGGAGTCCCTCGGCTGCGTCGGGTGCCACAGGTGCCACAGCGGCCAGGTGCCGCGCCACGGCAGGCCCGCGAGGGTGCGCAGCGCCAGCGCCCACGCTTCGTCCTCCTGGCCCCAGCCGGTGAACCGCGGATCCAGCGGCACCCGTTCATAGAGCGCGCGGGGCAGGACCGTGATGCCGCCGCCGGCGTACCCGGTGTACGGGGGGCGGGTCAGCGGACCCTCGGGGGCGCCGCCGGCCAACATGATGGCGGTGGCCGTTTTGCTCAGGCGCCGCACCTGCCCGTGCGGGACCGCCCACGGCGCACCGCCCCGGACTGCGGCGACCGCGGCCTCGACGCCGTCCGTCCACACGTCCGCGTCCGCGATGACCAGCAGTTCGCCCGAGACGCCGGGCAACGCAGCGGCGACCGCAGCGGCTTTGCACCACGGCCCGGCCGGAGGCTCGCCCAGCGCGGGCGCGTATCCGGCGGCCTGCCACTGCTGCAGCACCCAGGTGAGCGCCGCCTCCCGGTGCGGGCAGCCGGCCCGCCATGGGACGACCACGGACACGGTCATGGCCGGCACTTCGTGACCGCCCGGCGGCTCCCGGCGCCGGTGTGCACGAACACCCCGGGCACCAGCTGTGCGACCCCGCGCAGGCCAGCTCCGTGCGCACGTCCCTGCGCCTCCCCCTCCCCGCCTGCCGGCCACACAGCCGCAATGTCCGCGGCCCGGGTCAAGTTGGGGTTGGTCGTCAGGTGCGCTTCCGGCGCGAACCGCCAGCCGTCCCGGGCCTTCCAGCGCAGCCGGGCCTTGGTGCGCATGTGCCAGGCCAGCACCTGCTCGCTGTCGTGCCGCAGCCGCACCTGATACACCTCAGGCTGCTGGTTGAGGATGGTCCGGGCCGCGTCGAGCCAGCCGGGATGGTCCGCCAGGGCCCGCCAGTCGTCCTCCAGGTGCAGCCAGTACGGCCGCCCGGTTGCCGCCGCTGCGGCGGCGAGGTGGGAGGTGGCTTCACCGATCGCCGCGCGGTCCGGCAGGTTCTCGCGGACGTCGAGCACGTCGGCGTACTCGTCGAGAACGGCGCCGCTGTCGGGGTCGGCCCCGTTGTCCAGGGCGATGACGTGCGCGCTCTCCAGCAGCCCCGGTGAGCTCTCGCGGAGCGCGGCGAGGGTGTCGGCCAGCAGTTCGGGCCGGTCGCCGGTCAGTAGTGTGAGGACCACCTCGGAGGCATCCACCCGCCCGGGGGCCCGGGCGCGCACCAGCGCCATCGGCTTCCCATCGGTGGACAGATGCTCCACCACCGCGCCGGATCGCTCCCACGCGGTGAGCGCGGCACGCTCCCCCGGCCGGCCGGCGTCGTCGAGGAGCAGCACGGCGTCCGCGGCCAGATGCGGGGAGAGGTTCGCCAGCGCCGCGGCCCGGCCGCCGTCGCCTTCCGGCGGCCCGTCGACGAGGGCGAGGCCGATACCGTCGGGCAGTGCCGTGTCGTACCAGGGGCCGGCGGGCGTGCGGCGCAGAGGAGCGAGCCGCAGATCCACATACCCGGCCAGTCCCCGGCCGGCCAGCAGCTTCGCTGTGGCGTCCCGGTGGCGGCGCTGGTGCTCCAGGGAGATGACCGTGGCGCCGCGGTCGCGGGCGTACTCGGCCAGCAGCACCGTGGACGAACCCGAACCTGCCTCGACGACCAGCTGCGGGGAGTGCTCGGCGAGCAGTTTGGCGACCGCCTGTGCGCCCGGCTGGTCCAGCGCCCACCCGGACCACAGGCCCGCGTCCTCCACGGCCGGGGGCTCAGATGCCGCAGAGGGGGTGGTGTCGCCGTCGAGGAGCGCGACGAGCCGGCCGGCGTCGGCGGCCACGTGCTCGCGGTCCTCGGCGGACACCGCAGCGGTGAGGACCGTGCGGACTGCGGCCTCGCCGTCGTCGGCGGCCTTCGTCATCGCCGGCCACGTCGAACGGAGCCGGGCGGTGGTCTCCTTCCGCAGCGGCGAGCGGACTCCGGTGGACGGCGCGTTCGTCAGTGAGCCGCGGCGCCGGTGCCGTTCGTACAGCGGATCGTCCAGCACCACGGCACGGCCCATCGCCAGCGCGGTCCCGGTCAGCATGGTGTCCCAGCCCACCCGGTAACCCGGGTGCGGACCGCCGAGCGCCGTCAGGAAGCTGGTGCGCCACAGGCCGGCCATGTGGGCGTGATGGCGGTAGGCGCCGTCCGCCCACGGCCGCACCTTCTCGGTGACTGTCTTCCCGTTGAGTTGGTGCACCGTCTGCGACGTCAGCACCACGTCCGCGCCGTCGACGGCGGCGAGCATGGTGGCCAGCCAGCCGGGTGCGGCCCGGTCGTCGGCGTCGTGGATTGTCCACCACTCGGTGCGGCACGCGGCGAGGGTCACGGCGTCGGCGAAGTACCGCCCCCGCTGGGCGGGAAGGTCCAGGCGCACCAGCCGCTCGTCGGTGATGTCGGCCAGCGCCGGCCACGGCGGCGCCGCGGTGTCGCCGTCGTTGACCACGACACACACCAGGTCGGTGTGCGTCTGGCCGAGGACCGCGTCCACGGCGCGCCGGACGGTGTCCGGGCAGCCGTGGTACGGCATGGAGACGGTAACGGTGGCCACAGGCACCTCCTGTGCATCGCAGACGGGGAAGGGGCGCGGCCCGCCGGCGGGGGGCGGGCCGCGCAGCGGTCAGGACCCGGCGCTGTCCGCGAGCCCGGTGATCTTGCCGTGGGCCTTCTGGTTGCCGTACTTCAGCCCGACCTCGCCGTAGATCTGGCTGCGCTCGGCCGCGCCGACCTTCGCCAGCGGCTCCACGAACAGGAACCCCTTGCCCGGGATGAGCAGGAACGCCGGGGCGCACTGCTCCAGCGACACGGCCGCGATGGTGTCCGTCGGCATGTACCGGTTGAGCATGACGTTGAGGCGGCCGAAGTCGGTCTCGATGGTCGACACCGAGACGCCGCCGACGCTCCGGGTCTGCTCCTGGTAGTTGTTATCCGTGATGAAGATCTTCGTGAGCCGGCGCTTCTGGTAGCCGTTGCACATCAGGGTCGCCGTGTCGGACTCCTGGATGCCGCCGTTCTCCCACGTCATCTGCAGGAGGTCGATGACGGTGTCGTCGTCGAGCTGAGCGCCGGCCGCGTCGATCGCGTTCGTGGTGATCGCCGGCAGCAGGCCCCGCGTCTTCCGCGGCGTGGAGTTGTTCGCCGGGTTCTGGAACGTGCCGCCGATGAACGTCTTCTCGATGTCGCGGGCGATCTGCACAAGGGCCTGGCGGATCTGCCAGTCGGCCTCATTCATCACCGGATTCGAGCCCTCGATGCCCACGCTGCCCGGGTGCGTCGAGCCCGTCGAGTTGAACTGCCCGGTGGCCGCCAGCTTGGTGTAGGAGACCTCGATGGCCTCCTGGTGGATCTCCACCACGTTCGTGACGTTGAACCGCGCGCGCTGCTCGGCGGTCGGCGCGTTGGCGCCTTCCAGCCGCTGCCGGTCGTCGGCGGCGTCCCGCAGGTCGTAGCCCTGCCACTGGAACAGGGTGGTGGCCGCGGCCTCGCCTCCCGTCAGCCCGCCGATCGCGGACAGGAACGGGGTGTCCTGCGGCGACTCCGCGAAGAGTTCCCCGACGTAGTTCGGCAGGTTGAACGTGGTCCCCTGCCCGGTGATCCCGGCCATTTCGGCCTTCCTTCCTGGCAGGGACTCCTGCCGTTAGGTCTGCTGTGTCATTTCGACCAGCTGCTGTGTCTTGAGCCGCCGCGCCGTGCCCCAGTCGTTGGCCTTCTCCGCGGCGGCGATCTGCTCCGGGAGCGTCGGGGGCTTCGGTGTCGGTAGGCCGCCCGGCCGGAGCCTCTCCGGCGGCGTCCGCTGCGCCGCAGGCTCGCCGTCCGGCGCAGGGTCGCGATCGGCGGCGGCGTCCGGCTCAGGCGTCCCGCTGGGGCCGAACACGGTCAGCAGGTCGTCCGCGTCCGCTTCCAGCTCCTCGCGGGTCGCACCCACGAGGCGCCTGGCCTGCGCTGCGGTCAGGCCCTTCTCGGCCGCGACCTCCGAGCGCAGCAGCCTCTGCTCCGCGTCGACGGCGCGCCGCTCCGCCGCAGTGAGCTTCTCGTTGAGCTTCTCCTCGGCGGACTTCCGCGCCTCACGCGCCTTCTCTGCCTCGGCCGCCAGCGGCTCCAGCTCCTTCAGGCGCGCTTCGGCCTCTCTGCGTAGCCGCGCCTCCTCCCGCCGGCCCTGGCGCTCCTCCGCGAGTGCCTTCTTCCCGGCGTCACCCAGATCGGCCGGCTGCGGGGTGGGCTCCGGCTCGTCGCCCGTCGCGGGCGTCTCCGGATTGTCGGTGATCTCTTCGTCAGCCATCGCGGCCAACTCCCTTTCCTTCGCCCCGCCCTCGCGGCGGGGAATCTCAAGCAGCGGCGCCCTGGCGGCGTTTGGCGTCCACATGGGCGCGCCACGCCCGCAGCGATGCGGCGCCCGACGTTCCGTGCGTCGCCTGCCGCCACTGCCGGTACAGGTCCTGCACCTCCGGCGGCTCGGCCTCGTGCCGGTACAGCGGCTCTGGTGTGCACGCGCACCAGTCGTGTGCCTGGAACGCCGCCGTCGCCTTGGAGTACACGGCGCCGCGGGAGACCAGCGCCAGGCAGAACGCGCAGGGCTCCGGCCGGCCGGCGACCCTTCGCCACCCCGCCGCGCCCCCCGAGTCCTGCACGGTGCGCAACACGGTGCCGCGGTGGCCCTCCAGGACCAGCCGGGTCGCCGAGCCCTCCAGCCGGTCGGCCATCGTCCGCACGCTCGCGTCCGGGCTGCCGCTGATCTGCATGTGCTCGCGGAACGCCACCGGGCCTGTTACGCGCAGGCTCGTAGCGACCTGCTCGGGTGACGGCTGCCAGTCCGCCGGGCGGCCCAGCCGGACACCCTCCAGCCGGGCATGCTCCACCACATAGCCGCGCGCCAGCCGGGCCAGCGCCGACTGCCCGGCCAGGATCTCGTCCTGCACGAGCGGCGCGATGCGCTGCCACCAGCCGTCGATATTCTCGGCGTCAGCGCGCAGTGCGACCGTCCGCAGGCGGCGGGCCAGCAGTTCAGCCAACCGCAGCACGGTCCGCTGGTGACGGCGCGTCAGCGCCTGCGCGGTCGGGTTCGGCATCATCCACCCCCGGGTCCTCGCCCCCGTCGGGCGGTGGCGAATCCAGCAGCGCCGCCATGTCCTCCATGCCGGCCCGTTCGTCCGCGCCCCGCTCCCACCGCTCCACGTCCTGCTGCGTCACCCCGGGAATCCGCTCCCACAACTCCCGCGGCGGGATCTCCAGTTGTGTCGCGAGCTTCCCCAGAGCGTCGGCGATCTGCGCCAGGGACCGCGGGGTGGTATCGCGCCACACCACTTGGGCGCTGGTGTCCTCCCACGCCGCCTCATCGCCCGCCGCGCGCCCGCACAGCCGCAGTAGCTGCTCGTTGGACTCCCCGAAGCTGGTCTTGTGCTCGGCGATGTCCTGCTGGTGCCCGGCCTCCAGCGCCGCCAGCGCCTCCGCAGACACGTTGGACACGGCGTTGCCGACGACCAGGGAGTGCGGCGGGATCTGCCGCGCGCTCGCGACGTACAGCAGCGTCTTGTCCCGCGAGTCGAGGTAGCCCGACAGGTTCGTCTCCGCGAAGTCCCCGAACTTCGTGTCCGGCGACTCGGCGTGCCACACCCTGTTGACCGCAGCGTTCCACGCCTCGACCGGGCTGCCGTCGTTGTCCTCGGGGATCGCCATGCCGGTGACCCAGCGCTGCCGGAAAGCGGTGTACAGCTCGGCCATCGATAGCCCGAACGTCGACTGGTTCAACTGCCGCTGCGCGGGCAGCATCGGCCACACCACGCCCTCCGGCCCGTCGTCCAGGTCGCCGAAGCTGTCGAGGTAGCGCACCACCGGGCACACGCCCTGATCATGCTCGCCGACCTTCACCTTCGCCGGGTCGATCGCCAGCCCTTCGAACGGCAGATACTCCGAGAACGCGCCGGACACCGCCGGAGTCACCAGCTCGGCCGGCAACTCGAAGGTGTACACGGCTTGATCGTCGTACACGGTGATGTCGGTGACCATCTGCGGCGTCTTCGCATCCAGCACCGGTCGGGGGATCCCCACGCTCACCGCATACCGCGGCCACTCGTCATTGATCGGATCCGCGTACAGCGCCGTCATCCGCCGCGGCGACCACGGAGTGATCACCGGATGCCCCTGGTCCGCATCCTCCGCGGCGGGCAGCACCGTGGCGTAGGAGTAGCCGTACCGCAGCGCCGACCGGTACAGCCCGGCCTGCCGCGCATCCATCCGGTTCGCCTGCCACACATCCCACGCCGAGGCGTTCTCGCTGAGCCCGGCGGGCCGGTAGCCATCGACGAACAGGTTCTGCGCGAGGCTCGACACCAGCAACGGCAGGATGTTGAACCGTGCCTGATCCACCAGCTTGCGGTACTCCGCCGTCGCCGACGCCGGCACGTAGATGTCCTGCATCTCGCCGCGGATCCACTGATGGATCAGCGACAGCCGCCCCGACTCCGCACGCCGCGCGGACAGCAGCCACGCCGAGATGTTCGTCAGCTCCGAATCGCTCATCGGCACGGTCCGCTCACCCCCACGCCACCACGCGCCCGGGGCGCTTCTTCGGACCGGCCTTGTACTTCGTCCACGCCGGCGACGCCAGCAGTTGCCTGCGCACCATCCGCGCGCCGATCGCACACACCGCCAGGTCGATCTTCCGCGGCGACTCGCGGCCCTCCTTCGAGATGCTCACGCCGAACTTGTTCGGGCGGCGGCGGGCGTTGAGGATGTGCCGCTGCAGCCGGGAGTCGCCGTCGTGCGTGACGTCCCGCTCCCGGATGTCGATCTCCATGCGTTCGCACGCCTCGGTGAACTCCTTCACCCGCGCCCGCATGTCCCACGCCACCGGGTGCGCGTACCGCCCCACCGTCGCTTGGATCAGCAGTTGCTCACCGAACTCCTCGCCCCAGGCGTCGATGTACGACTCGAACTCCGCCAAGTCCCCGAAGAACGCCAGGACGTTGCGGGCGCCGAGAGCCTGCCGGACCACGCGGTCGACGTCCGCCCGGTTCACCAGCCAGTCCTTGCCCTGCGGGCCCAACGGCTTCTCCCAGCAGCCCAGCGTCACCAAGTGCCCGGTCTCCACATCGCAGCCCACCAGGCCGGTCGCGTCATCGCTCTTGGAGCCGTCGAAAAACATCACCATCGGGTCCGAGTCGGCGACCACGATGTCCGGCCGCGCCCCGGCCGCCCACAGCGGCTTCGTCGTCCACGCGTCTCGGGCCGCCGTCGGCTGGTTGAAGAAGTACCGGCGGCTATCCTCCGGGTCCTTCTCGATGTTCCAGAACTCGTTCTCGATGATCCCGTCGAGGTCCAGCACATCAGCGAACGGGCCGTACACCTCCCGCAGCGCCGCCGTCAGCTGCTCCCCATCGGACAGATCCACCTCGGCCGGAGCTTCACGGTGATCAAACAGCAGGCGCGTCCCCCGCGTCTTGCCCTCCGCGATCAGCTTCGCCCGCTCGTGCGTCTTCTCCGCCACGCTGTTGTCGCCCGGCTGGTACATCGTTGTGGTCTGCAGCGCCCACGGCTGAGCGTCCTTGCGCTTACGGCAGTTCCGGTCGACCGTCGTGTACATCCGCCGCAGCTCAGGCGTGATGTACAGATGCGTCTCGTCGAAGATCGTGCACGTCTCCTTGCCGCCGTCCTTCGCAGACGACGACGCCGTGCTCGGCCGGATCTCCCCACCGCCGGGAATGAACGTCCGCGTGATCCCCGCCGCCCCCGACGGCAGATCCTCCCCGAGCGGGCCTTCCGTCAGGTTGAAGTGGATGTTGTCGTAGGTGTTGCCCGACTGCTCCTCTTCCGTGGCCAGGCACCGGACGAACGGGTACGTCACGAAGCGGCCCATCGGCTCACCCGGCTCGTACTCGTACCGCCAGCCATTCCACTCGAAGACCTCGCCACCCTCGGCCCAGCCAGCGAACCGGCACGGGCCGAACGCCTCGAACAAGCCGATGAACCCCGCCAGCTCGGACTTCGAACGCCCCTTGCCCCGCGAGATGACCGCCGAGTCGTACAACCGGCGCCCCTCCGGCCGCAGGGCATAGGCGTCTACCAGGAAGCCGCCGAACTCCCCGTCCAGCTCCACCGGATCGCCCTGCACGTCGCCAGGGCCATGGACGCACCACTTCTCCACCCACGCCCAGCACAGCAGCCCGAGCGACCGCTCACGGTCATGCCCGGGTGCGTGCAGCAGCTCACGAGGCATCGCTCATCCGCTTACGGCGAGCCGCCTTGATGTCCGCCACCCCCGCCGGCGCAGCCTCCGGGGTGGGCTTCGGGTGCTCCACCGTGATCCGGCCACGAAGCCGGTCCACATGCGTCGCACCCAGCAGCGACTCGTTCAGCCGGATCTCCGCGAGGAGCTTCGTCGACGGCTCCAGGTAGTACTCGTCGACCAGCGGGGCCAGCATGTGCAGGCGCTGCCAGTCCGTACCGACGAACGCCCCGGCCTGCGGCGCCCGCCGCCACGTCTCGTACCAGGCGCGCACCTGCGGCCCGTACAACTTCGCGTGCGGCAACTCCGGCCCATACAGCTCGCCGTCGGCGACAACCGTCACCGCCTGCTCCTCGAACTCGTCCTTGTTGCGCCGGCGTTTGTTCTCCGACGGCGGGGGGCCGTGTCCAGCCATCACCGGCACCCCCCTGCGTCAGGTCAGCGAGGCAACCACCTCGGACAGATCAGCCAGCCGTACCGGTGCGCCCTCGAACCTGCGGCCCGTCACCGCCACATAGCGGCCGTGCCCGTACACCTCGACCGCCGCACCGTCCCGGCGCAGCCGCCGGCCGTGGTCGACGCGGCCGTGCCCGAAGATGTGCAGCCCATCGCCGGACTGCGAGACCTCCACGAACGTCGGCGTGCAGCGGTTCAGGATCTCCCGCGCCCACGGCGCCAGCTCGCCGCCGTCGAGGCAGTGGTCCAGGTCCACCACGACCACGCCGTCACCCTCGGCCAGGACGTAGCCCATGCCCACGCCCACCGGCGAGGTGGCGGCGTCGGCGTGCTCCGCCCAGGTGCTCGGCGAGACCACCGAGGCGAAGCCGCCGTCCAGCGTCCGCGGCGCCTTCCGTGCATCGCGGCGCACCCAACGGCGGCGGCCAGTCAGCTCTTTCGGCAGCGCGGTCTCCGCCCGGCGGGCGCGATGCGCGGCGACGCGGCAGCGGCCCGAGCAGAAGCAGGCGTGCCGCCGGGCGAGGATCGGGAGGTCCCCGCCGCACTGCTCGCACACCGTGTTCGCCATGCCCCCAGTCTACCGGAGCATGTAACGCTTTCACAGCTCCGACCTGCGACTACTTCACGCAACGATGAGATTCCTTCGTGGCCGTCGGCGATACCCGCAGGTCACAGACCTGTACGCGCCGCGCCATGCTATGCAGCCCGATGGCGCCAACACATTCGATCTTGGGTCACCCCCCAGGTGGTCCCTGACCTGCGGAAACATGGATCACCCCTCGGGGTGCTCGCCCTGGTCGATGCGGGTGATGACGGCGCCGCTCATGGCGGAGAGGGCGATACACGGCCCCTGGTCGTCGGTGAACACAGCCCAGCCATGATCGACGGTGAGGGTGAGCGGGTCGTCCTGGGCGACGATGCTCTCGTCCTCGCCCTTGGGGTAGCGGATCAGGAAGGCGGGCACGGCTCGGGCCATTCGACTCGGGCGCCGACGAGGGGGTCGTTGGGGTTGAGGCCGGTGAAGAGACTGTGGAGGGATACGGCGATGATCCCGGGTGGGCCGGACTCTCCATGGCCGACGAAGATCAACCCGTCGGGGAACGTCTCGGTGGGCGGGAACTGGGCGCCGTGCCAGGTGCGGCCGTCGGCGAGGTGGAGGCGGAACGGGCGAGTCCAGTCTGTGGTGGCCATGGGCGCGGGCCTTCCTATCGAAGTCCGGGGTGCTGCTCACTCGGCCTTCGCCTACCGGGCTTGGCGCGCTGTGCAGCGTTGCCCTCAGCGGAGGACTTGTAGCGGTGGCAGTGGGGCGGCAAGCAGTCATGTGCCCAGTCGAGGTTCTCCGGGCTGTGGTCGTCGCCCGGGTTGATGTGGTCGAGGTAGTCGCCCCCGGGTTGCCCGCACAGGTGGCAGATGTGGTCGGGGTTGCGTGCGTGTGCGGCGGGGCGGATCTCGCTGCGCCAGTTGGGGGGCAGCCGCCTCCACCGCTGCGAACCGGACCATCCGCCACTCATGCGCGCCACACACCCCACGTCTTCTCGGCCGGGTCAGAAGGTGGTGTGGCGGCCCGCCCGTTGCCCGTGACCGGGCGGGCCGCGGCGCGCCGGCTTCGCCGGGGGGAAGTGGCGGTGGCGCGCGTCAGGGGGGTCAGGCGGTGGGCAGTTCGTACAGGTGCCAGACGAGCCCTTCGGGCGTGCGCGCGGTGGTGCCGCGCCACTGGGCTCCGTCCGGGAGGGCATGGCCGGTGCCAAGCACCTGGAACGTGCGGACGGTCCCGTCGGTCTCCAGGGAGCCTTCCGCCCAGAACTCGACGATGTGCTGGGCGTTGGGGCCGATGCCGAGGCGGCCGGCTGCCGCACGGACGACGGGGCCGCCGGTCTCGATCCGGGTCGGCTTGTCGTTGACGAGCAGCCAGTGCCGCAGCATGCGACGGGGCATGGTGACCTCCTCAGGCGGCGACCTTGGGCCGTCCGGGCTTGACGCGAGATGCGGCGGCGACGGTCGGCAGGTGGAACAGCTCCGGCCCGCCGTCGCCCATGTCCATGGGTTCGATCTTGCCTCGGCAGACCCAGACGCGGATCGTGCCGGGCTTCACACCTGCGGCCCGTGCGGCTTCCCAGATGTCGCCGAGGTCGTCGCGACTCTCGACGAATCGGGGCGGCGGGTTGGGGAAGGCGACCACGGCACCTCCCCGGGATGCACGAAACCCCCGCGGGAGGTGTCCTCTGCGGGGGTTCGTTGGGCTCTTGGGACGGATGTCTCACCGTCGAATTCTGAGATTACAGATCACGCATGGGTCTTGACAAGCACCACCATGCACAACGGGCCTCAACCGCTCGCACTCCACGCGAGATCCTTCTTCAGCTTGGCGATCTCGGGCCCGGTGTCCGCGTCGGGCATGGCCCACCGGTAGGCGGTTCCGGCGCCGTCCACGTAGGTGAGGGTCCCGCCGGCCCTCTGTGCCTCGGTGAGGTCGAAGACGACGCTGCCCCAGTCCCAGGTGCCGGGCTGGACTTCCCCGCCGCCGAGGAACGAGTTCGGCGAGACGCCTAGGCTGGCGTCGGTGTTGGCTTCCTCAATGGCCTGCCCGTCGGCGGCGATCCACTGCCATCCGCCGTTCTCCAGCATCGCCGACTCGGCTGCGGCGACGTCCCCCTTGTTGTGGTCCTTGATGACGACGACGGAGAAGACGTCGCCCTCCGGGGTCTCGTCGGTGCCGCTGGCGGCGTACACGACGGTCGACGGGGTGATGTCGAGCGTGCCTTCGGCGTAGGCGCCGGCGGTGTCCTTGGCGGTGGTGCCGAACTCCAGCGGCTTGTCGGCGTCCGCGGGCGCCCCGTCGAGGCACTTCTCGTTGTACTCGGCTTCGGTGATGTCCGGGTCGTCGCAGCCCGCGTACTTCCCGGCTGGCTTCGACTCCGCGGCTGGCGTGCCGTCATCGTCCGAGCCGCATGCGGTGAGCGGCAGGGCGAGTGCCGCGGCTGCGGCGGCGATGGTACGGATACGCATGATCCCCCCTGAAATGGTGCGCGCGCCCCGGGAGTGTACGGGGCGCTCGTCGTCGGGCGGATGGGCCGGACGGCCCTACGGCCGCCACTCCTCGCGGAACTCGGGGTGGTCGGCGTAAGGCCGGGCGAGGGTGCGCAGTGTCGGGCAGGGCCACGACAGTTCAGGGAACTGGTGGTCCGGCTCGCAGGAGCGGCATACGGTCGCCGTGGCGAAGTACTGCGCACCACCTCCGGAGCGCAGGGTTGCCCGCCCATGCAGCTTCAGCAACTCCCGCTTGGCGTCGATCTCGGCGAGCACCCGCGAGTTCGTCACCTCGACATCGCCCGGCTCGCACTCCGTGCACTTAACCAGGCCGTACAGCCCGCGCGCAGCGACTGACTTGCCGCAGCCGTCGCAGCGCCGGTCATGCCACTCCCACGCCGCGGCGGCCTCGTCGTCGTACCGCGCCCGCAGGAATGCCACCAGATCGTCCATGCCGTCCATCATCCTCCGTTGCTCGTGCTGTTGCGGCCCCACAGCCGGGCGTGGTTGTTCGTGATGTACGTGTCCCCGCCCCGCTTCTGTCCGCCAGCGGTGAGGCGCAGGGCGAGGAGCAGCGCGAGGGCGAGCGCGAGTCCCGTCGTGCCGGACGCCAGGACCGACAGCACCTGCGAGGTGCCCCAGCCGACCCCCGCGCCGAGCGCCCCGGCGCCGACCATGCGCTGCGCGATCGGGTCGATCAGCGGCCCGTGGGCCGGGGCCGGTTGCGGCTGGGCCGCCTGCACGATCGCTGCGCGGAACGCGGCCAGGTCTTCCTGCCGCACGGGCATGAACCCCGGGCCATACGGGTCGGACACGTAGGCGGCGGGCTGCGGGGTGTACGGCTCAACCTCGGCGGCCGGCGTCGGCCAGCCTTCCAGTGGGCGCCGCTGCCCCACCTCGGGGCGCGGCGTCTCGGGCAGCGGCGTGGGCATCGGTCAGTCCTCCTTGCGCTCGTCGCGCATGTCGAGCAGTGAGTTGATCGCTGTGTGCGTGTCGTCTTCCTTACGTTTCGGCCCGGTGCGCGAGTAGTTGGCCGCCTGCTTGCCGAGCATGCTGATCGCTGTGTCGAGGTCGGCGTTGGTCAGAGACCTGTCGTTGCTTCCGGTCATGGCGGTCAGACTCCCTCGGGCTTGGGCAGGGCGCGGCAGCGCTCGGCGTGGGACTGGGCGCGGCGGCGGATCCCGTACTCGCTTCTGTCGCTGATCTTCTCGGTGCAGCCGCCGCACTCCATCTCGTAGCGCCACACCGACGAGTGGCCCTCGCCCTTGTCGATGACGTCTACGACCGCCTCGCCGACGGTCAGGTAACGAGCCAGGACGCCCCCAGGCCAGCCGGGGGCTTTGGGCTCGGGGGCTGGCCAGTTCCACGACGTGTCGGCTCTGGTGCCCTCGGAGGGCACGCTTCGGTACGCGTCGGCTGAGTGACCGAACGCCGCGGTCTCCTTCCGGTCCATGTCGACCTCCTCTCCTCGCCGGCTGTTCCGGCTCCCTGTCCCACCCGGCGGTGCCGGGCAGGACAGGCAGCCGTCAGCCCTGGCGGTCGCGGGGGTCGCGGTAGCGGTCGGGCAGGTGCGGGTCGTCCTCGGCGTCGGCGACCGCCCGGTTCCGCCGGCTGAACTCGCCGGTCTCCTCCATGACTCCGGCGGCCTCCTCCCGCCGTGTGTTCGCGGCGAGCCGCGCGTCGGCGACCTTGAAGCGGGCGATGGCCACGGCGGTCTTGATGGGTCGCATGTCGTTCTCCTCTCGTGTGGGTGCCAGCCGGCGCTGACAACTCCCCTTGCCGCCGGTACGGGACCGGCGACGCGGGCAGCCGGTCAGCCGCGGTCCAACTCCGCCTGCTCCCGCTGGTCGTTGATCCGCGCCACGGCCCCGGACAGATCGAGGCTGACGACCAGCCGGGCAGGCGTCTCGCGCCGGGCGCCCAGGCGCTCCATCGAGCCCGACGGGGCGAGGGTGCTGACGTGCGCGTCGATCAGGTCGGCGGCGGCGCGGAGGATGTTCCCCGCTTCCTCGATCGTCGTGGCCGTCCACTCGTAGCGCGGCGGGTTGAAGGTCATCTCGATCACGTCTCCTTGGTGAAGTTTGTTGTGGTTTGTTCTCGGTGTCAGCGTTGGGGGTGCCAGCGGGGTGTCAGAAGGGGGTGTCAGCTCGCGTGCGCGCACGCATTGACCTAGGTAGACGGGGGTGTCAGGACGGCTGACACCCCCCGCTGACACCTTGATCGGGTGTCAGCGGGTGTCATTGCTGGTCAGGCGGGTGTCAACTCGGGGTACAGCAGCCGGTACGTGCCCGGCTCGGCGTCCTCGACGTCCTCCAGGTGCACGCCCTCGTCGGCGAGGTTGTTGAGCTGATCGGAGAGCCATCCCCGAGACCTGCCATAGCGCCCCTTGGCGCCGTGCGGCTTGAAGTGCCGGGGGCCGACAAACTCGTGCCCAGCCTCCCGGAGTTCGTCCAGCAGCGCGTGCAGCCGCGCCACGGCTTCCTCCGTCGTCGGCTTCGTCGCCGGCTCCGGCTCCGGCTCGGCGAACACCCAGCGCTGCCCGGCGGGCACCGGCGGGATCTCCCGGTCCGGGTCGACGCCTTGCAGATCGGCGATGTCGCCGTCGTCGCCGAGGCGGGCCGCGATGTCCCGCTCGACCTGCCGGGCCAGCAGCGTGTCCTCGTCGGCCTGGCGCTGCTCGTCGTGCTGCTCCTTGGTCATCGTGACCCCCTCGGTCTGCTGCTGCTCGTCGTCGGGCAGGTAGATCGCACGGTTGGCATACGCCTCACCTGCGGCGTTGGCGGTCGTCGGGCCGGCGTCCACCGGGGGTGCAGCGGCGAGCACTTCCACGATCATCTGGTCGCTCGGCGGGGTGAAGGTCCGGGCCTTCATCGCGTACCGCTCCTCGTCCACGCCCGGCGCGACGAGGTAGTTGTAGCCGCGCTTCCGGCCCTCCCACGCCTCCGGGCGGGCGCCCGCATCCCGCACGTCGTCCGGCAGCGCCATGTCGGCGGTCGTGGCGCCCTTGACGCCGAAGCACATCACCCCACCGAGCTGTTCGCGCACGTCGGTGGGCATGCTGGACGCGGACGGCCGCTGCAAGCTGATGATGACGGAGATCCCGGCGGAGCGGGCCTCCATGACCAGCCCTTCCATCTCGGTGCCATTGCGGAAGAACCGGCCAGCCTCTTCGATCCACACGATCATGTACGGCATGCCCAGCTTGGCGTGCGCGGCGGGCGTCCAGTTCTTGAATCCGTGACGGCCCAGCTCGTTGGCGCGAGCGGTGATGACCTGCGACAGGGCGTCGATCATTGCCTCGCCGCCGGCCTCCGACATCTCCACCCAGTCCAGCCACGGCAGCAGAGGACCGAAGGTCTGCTGGCCCTTCGCGGGGTCGGCGGCCCACACGATGACATCGGTCCTGGTCAGGGCCTCCACGATGGCGGTGGTGATGCCAGCGGACTTGCCGGAGCCGTTCATGCCGAACGCGCCGAAGTGGGTGGCGTTGCGGTCGCCGTCCTCGTCGGCGGGGAACCAGAACTGCTCCGGGTCGCCGTCCTCGTAGATGCCGACGACCACCGCATCGGTGATGGAGCCGCCGAACGCCGAGGGGCCCGGCCACGGCGTCCCCTCGGTCAGCATGTCCTTCGGGACGAACACCATCTCGCCTTGGGCGGCGTTCTCCGGGTCGGCCATGATGCGGATCGAGTTCGGCGAAATGCCCAGCTCGGAGGCGATCTGGTTGACCCGTGAGGAGAGGTCCGCGTTGGTCATCTCCCCGGGGGCGAGTTGGTAGGGGGCGGTGACCTTGTTGGGCTCCACGGTCGGCTCGCCGCGCAGCTTGGCCTTGGCCTTTCCGAGGCTCTTGACCAGCACCCCGGTTTCCCCGGCCTGCTGCTCGCCCTGCTGCTTGTCGGGGTTGGTGCGCAGCGTCTTGCGGACGTTCCAGGAGGCGGCGAGCGTTGCGCCGCCGATGGCCAGCCACGACAACTGCGTGCCGCCGAGCGGGTCGGAGTAGGTGGCGACGGTGAAATACCCGGTGGCCACCGCGGTGGTGGCGGTGGCGTGCAGGCGCCGCTGAGCGCTGGTGTCCCTCCCCGCCCACCAGGTGGCGCCGGTCAGCGCCATGGAGGCGACGGTGATACCGACGGCGGCGAGCGGGCTGCCGCCCCATGCCTGGTTCGCCGCGAACGTCGCCGGCACCTGGCTGGCGACCGCGATCCACGGTCGGGCGTGCGGGCTCTTCGCGCCCTTCCATGCGTCGTTCCTGAGGGTGTCAGCCACGGTGTCAGCTCCAGTGTCAGCGAGATGTCAGTGCAGGTCAGATGGGTGTCAGCCGCGGATCTGGGCGGCGACGAGGATGTAGGCGAAGAACAGCCCGGCGGCGATCATCAGGCCGTCGTGGATCAGGACGTAGAACTCCAGCCGGAGCCACGCCGCGAACAGCAGCGCGGCCCCAGCGGCGATGTAGATGTCGGGCACGCCGTCACCGCTTGAAGGCGAAGCGCGGGTGCGGCTGCTGCTGGGCACGCCCGCGGCCGATCCTCGACAGCGGGCCCTCGTACTCGCGCTCGAACGCGGCATACGTCGCCGTGTACCACTTCGCGATCAGCTTCTCTGCCTGGGCGATGCGCTTCAGCCAGCGGGTTACGCGGCGGGCCCTGGCTCGCGAGCCGGCCATGCTGCCGAACTCGTCGGGGATGTGCCGCAGCCTGGTCTCCAGTTCTTCTGCGTCCATCCCCCTCGTCGTCGACCGCTGCCGAGCTTCCTTCCGGCCGCGCTCACAGAAGGCGCGGATGCCTTCGTTCGAGCCGAGGTCGTCTTCCTGGAGGGCCGCGGCACCGTTGCGGCCGGCAGCCGGGGCGGTGGGCGCCCCGCCCTCGATCTTGGTGATGTTGATCATCGGGTTGAACGACGTGTTGAACCCGCCGCCGTACTTGGCCTTCGGCACGGAGGGTTTCGGCGGCCGGGCGAACGGCTGGGCTGCCTGCGCCTGCCGGAAGTTGTCGACCTGCTGCGCCGCCGACGGCGGGCGCTGCGGTCGGGTAGGGCCGGTTCCGTTAGCCACCAAGGGCTCCTCTCAGAGTGGGGATCACGCGGATTCGCGGTAGGTCTCACGGGCCGCCTTGAGGCGGCGGGCGGCGGTCGCTTCGGAGTCGCTGGCGACGAGGCGTTGAGCGTCTGAGAGCTTCACCGCGTCGGCGTCGCCGCGCTTTCGCATGAGAGCGACGAGGGCGTCGATCTCGCGTTCGCGGTCGCCTATGGCCGACACTGTCTGCTTGCTCTCGCGTGCACGGCGGCGGGGCTTCGGCTTGCTCTCACTCGGCGGGGACGGGGGGGCGCTCTCACCACTCGCATCGGGGCTCTCAGTGGGAGCACTCTCACGCGGACTCTCATCCACGCGCGGCGCCTCACTCGCACTCTCATCCACGGAGGGCGCAGTGCTCTCAACCGGAGCACTCGCACTCGGCTTGGGTGCGCCCTCGCGCGGCCGGCCGATGCGGTGGATGCGCCACATGACGACCGGCGCGATAGCGGCCACGCCGACGATCAGCCACCACTCCGGGCGGTCCTTCGCGGCCATGCCGAACTCGGTCCGGTCCGCAAGGTGGTAGATGGCGTTCGCGGCGATCATCAGTAGCAGGGCGGGCAGCACGTCGCGGTGACGGCGGAACGTCTGCACGACGTACACGTCGATCGCGACCGGCAGCAGCCACGCCAGGGAGCCGGAACAGCCGGCGAGCTTCGCGAGCGCGTACTCGCCGGAGGCGGTCAGGCCGATCGTCGCGGCTAGCGCCAGACGCAGCGACCACTTGTCGAACTTCTCCGCGCGGTCCGGCTTCACCGCGGGGGCGGGCTCCGGCTTCGGCGAGGGGCGCTCCTCGCGCTGCTTCCGCAGCCCGTCGATCCGAGCCTCCAGTTCCTTGATGCGCCGTGCGTGGTGGTCGATCGCGGCCTGCTGCGCCGGGTCCGGCTCGGGCTGGAGCGGCAGCAGCGGGCGGAAGCCCTCGAACGACCCGACGGGCGTGCCGTTCGTCGGCGGGGTGGTCACGGCCCTTCCTCTCGGTTGAGGGCGTCGAGGAGGCGCCCGAGGCTGACGAGCAGTGCGCCGAACGCTTCGGCGACTGCGCGGTGGTCGCTGACGTTGGTGAACCGGTAGCGGTCGACCATTTCGCGGGCGGTGTCGCGCGCATCGGGCAGCGACGGAACGGTGGGGATGTCGCTGGTCATCACGCCCACCTCCCGCGCGGCCGGCCCAGCGACGTGGCGCCCAGCCACAGCACCGTCGCCGCGAGCGCGACCCCGAGGAGGGCGGCACCCAGCTCGGTGGTGAGGAGGAAGTGAAGCGTCGCCAGCGCGGCGTTGGCGACGGTCGCGAACGCCTGCGGGGCGGCGAGGAACAGGGCGATGGCGAGGAGCTGCGCCAGGACGACGGCCGGGCGGGTGCGCATCTCACGCCACCGCCTTCGCGGTGGCGTTCAGCAGCAGCTCGTGGGCGGCGAGGGACCGGGCCCGCACGTCGGACAGCTCGGCTTCGCTGGCGTCACCGAGGGCGAACGTGGCGTTGATCGCCGCCTCGGCGAGGGCGAGCAGCCGCCTGTCGTCGGTGACGATGCGGAGCGTGGTCATGGCCTGCGTCACGGCGGAACGCGCCTCGTAGCGGGCCTCACGTGCCTCCGGCGCGTCGACGATCCCGTCACGCCGGGCGGCGATCTTCAGGTACTGGTGGCGGCGGTGGTCGACCAGCCGGCCGATCAGCGCGACGGCCGCCTCGGCGAGTTCCTGCCGGCGCCGCTCGGCACGCTCGGCATCCTCGCGGCGCACCGCCGACACGTGCTGCATGAGGCCCGCGGCAATACCACCCGCGAGGGTGCCGATCACGGCGATGACCGCGGCGCCCATCAGGCAGCCGCCTCTCGCGCCGAGCCGACGATCGCCCGCACCTCGTCCATGAGCCGAGGCTCGCCCGGGTGGCGCCGGTCCTCCTCGAACGCAATCAGCTCGATGTCGAGGACCCTGCCCCAGCGGCCGTCCGCGACCGCGGCGCGCAGCTCGGCGAGGAGCGCGGCACGGGTCTGCGGCGGGAGGGGGCGGACGTAGCTCGCCTTGTCGTGGGCGGCGGCGTCGGCCGCCGACATCGGGGTGGGGGTGTAGGTGGTCAGGAAGGTCTTCACGAGTTCTCGTCCCTCGTCTTCCGTCCGGCTTGGTTGACTCCTATAGTTGCAACATGATGAAGCGTTCGCAAGCCCTCCGGAGGGTCGACCTGACGACCCGACACCTTGCATCTGGCGATTGCAGCCTGATGTGGGACGATGCACCCATGACGGAGGAGGAGAAGGAGCGCGAGGAAGCAGCGCTCAGGGAACTCGACAAGCTGACCGCGGCCTACGAGGCTGCCGTTCGTGTAGTCGACCAGCGGCGCGAGGCCCTCCACTCCGCGATCATCAAGCACCTGCGCGAGCGCAACGCCCGCCCCGGCCAGGTCGCCGATCACAGCCCCTACGACCGCAATCACGTGGGCCGGATCGCCAAGGCGGCTGGTGTGCCGCCGCGCCGTGAACCCACGGTGCGCAGCATCAAGAGCGACGGGTAGCGCGGCAGGCCGGCCAGGGGTCACCATGCCTTCGAGTCAACGCGTCATGGCGTTGCCTCGCGATGAGGCTTCAGTGCAGAAGCAGCGCAGCACCAAGGCATCGTTAGTGCACATCGCTGCTGACCGACCCTCGGAGCGCCGATAGTGGACGTCGTAGACGCATGGACGGGGCAGGCTGCCTGCGCACTTCAGGCAGCACTCCGCGAGAGCAACGAGGGCTTTGCTGACCGATTGGGGGTCGCAGTGCGCACGGTTGCTTCGTGGCACGCCAACCCGGACATCGTCCCGCGCCCCGAGATCCAGCAGGCCCTCGACACCACCTACGAGAAGGCGAGCCCGTCCGTGCGGAGACGCTTCGACCGTCTAACCCGGCCGCCGGCCGCGGTCACGGCCCAAGCGCTCCGCGTGGCCATCGCCGTCGTGGTCCGCGGAAGCGACGTGCTCCTCGTCTGCCGGCGCGGCGACGCCTCGATCTCGTGGCAGTTCCCCGCGGGCGTCGTGAAGCCCGGCGCCGCCCCGGAGGCCGTGACCGTGCAGGAGGCTCACGCGGAGACCGGCGTGCACTGCGCGGTGCGCCAGCACCTCGGCGGCCGGCTCCATCCCGTCACCGGCGTCATGGCCGAGTACTACCTCTGCGATCACCTCACCGGCGAGGCGAGCAACCTCGACGTGGTCGAGAACGCCGCCGTCCAGTGGGTGCCGATACGTGAGGTGCCGCGCTTCATCCCGCCCGACCGGATCTATCCGCCCGTCCTGCACGCCCTGGAGGAAACCGCATGACCGACCAGACCACCGACCAGCCCGGCATTTCCGCTGCGATCGTCGTTCAGGATGGCCGGGTGCTGATGGTGCGTCGCCGCGTCCGGGAGGGCGAGCTGATGTGGCAGTTCCCGGCCGGCGCGATCGAGTCGGGCGAGTCCGCGGAGGCGGCGGCCGTCCGGGAGACGCAGGAGGAGACCGGGCTGACGGTCGAGGCGGTGAAGCTCCTCGGCGAGCGGGTGCACCCGAAGACGGGCCGGCTCATGTCGTACACGGCGTGCGACCCGACCTCGGGCACCGCGCGCGTCGCCGACGCCGACGAGCTGGACGCCGTTGCGTGGGTGACTCTCGGCGAGATCCCCGAGTACGTGCCCTACGGACTCTTCGAGCCGGTGCAGGCGTACCTGGACGAGGTGATGCCCTCCTGAACGACATAGCGCCCGGGCCACCGAGACCCCCGGGAGCGTGCGGTGATCTCGCCGCTGCCGGAAAGATCCGTGATCGTTTTGTCGCTGGCGGCAAAGTCTGCCGTGCGGGCAGAAGGGAGCTCGGGAAGCGTCTAGAGTCCCGATCAGCGCCCGACACAAGGAGCACCCGATGGCTACACGACAGGCTGGCAGGACAGGCACCGCGTCGGTTTCCGGCCATCCTCCGCACTGCCCGTGACCCGTGGTAACTGTGAGGTCTCCGGAGTGGGGAGGAGAACTTCGCGCCCTTTCACGCCTGTTGACGACCTTTCACGACCCTCACCCCGGCGGCTTCCGGTCGGTGAACCGAAAGCCACGATCGAGTGACGTCTAAAGTCTCGAACAGCACAGCGGCCAGGCACTCGTAGAGCACCCGGCCACTGAGCGATCAATGCGGGTTCGCGGCCCGCTGATCAAGAAACCCCTACTCGCGCAAGAGAGGAAGTTCCATGACCGACAGCTTAGTGCAACAGGTTGTGCATACAACTCGGTTGCACTATCCCCCCGCGGACCTGGCCGCGATCGTCGCGCAGCCCCCGCCGCCCCTGTCCCTCGCCGACCGCCTGGCGGACTTGGCGGCGATCCGCACGCTGTTCCCGGCCCTGTCGCCGCTGTGTGACGAGCTGGAGGCGCTGCTGCGCCGGGAGGTGGTCGCGTGAGCGGCCCCGAGGTTCTGTCGCGCCTGTTCGCGGCCGCCCCGCTGGAGTCGCTGCTGATGGCGACGGGCGCCGAGCTGGTGGAGTGCCCGATCGAGGATGACGAGTTCCTCGGCGGTGTCGTGGAGCGGAAGGACGGCCGCGTATTCCTGGCGATGCCGCCGGGCCGGCCGGCGGTGGAGCGGGAGACCATGGCCCGGGATCTGCTGGCGCGGATCGTCGGCGTGGAGCGCCGGGCGGCCTGAGCACGACAGAGCGACGCCCCCGACCCGGCTGGCGGATTCTTGGGGTCCTCGCAACACCTGATGGCTTATGCGGCCGTCAGTAGATCACGCAGGCGCTCGGCTGGGGTTCTCCAGCCGAGCGTTTTGCGTGGTCGGCCGTTGAGTTGCTGGGCGACGTGTTCGAGGTCTGCGGGACTGTGCGCGGACAGGTCGGTGCCTTTGGGGAAGTACTGCCGCAGCAGGCCGTTGGTGTTCTCGTTCGATCCGCGCTGCCAGGGTGAGTGCGGGTCGCAGAAGTAGACGGGGACTCCCGTGGCCACGGTGAACTGTTTGTGCGCGGCCATTTCGCAGCCCTGGTCCCAGGTCAGCGAGCCGCGCAGGTGCCCGGGCAGGGCCTGGATCAGGGGCACTAGGACGTCGCGGACCTCCTCGGCGGTGTGCCCGCCGGGCAGATGCCCGAGCATGACGTAGCGGGTGGAGCGCTCGACCAGGGTGACGATCGCGCTGTCGCTGCGGGGGCCGACGATCAAGTCGCCTTCCCAGTGGCCAGGCACCGCCCGGTCCTCGGCCTCGGCCGGGCGTTCGGAGATCATCACCATCTCGTCGACGAAACGGGACGTTCGCTGCTCCGCACTGCGGTGCGGCTTGCGGCGGGTGCGGCCGGTGCGCAGCGCCAGGGCGACCTCGCGACGCAGTCCGCCACGGGCCTGGACGTAGACCGCCTGGTAGATCGTCTCCGGACTCACGCGCATGCTCTCATCGTCGGGGAACTCGATGAGCAGAGCGTGGCAGATCTGCTCGGGCGACCAGCGTTCCTGGAGCCTGGCCGCAACGAAGTCGCGCAACGCTCCTTCCCGGGCCAGCTTGGAGTCCTTGGGACGCGACCGGCTCTTCGCCCATGCCCGCTGGGCTTGGTGCGGCCGGTAGACGCCGTCGACCGCACGGGCGTCAATCTCACGCTTGACGGTGGAAGCCGGCCGGCCGAGTGCCCGTCCGATCGCGCGCAGCGAGCGGCCCTCACGGCGCATGTCGGCGATCAGCTCCCGCTCGGCCACGGTGAGGAAACGGGGGTGCAGCCCGGCCTCGACCGCGGCAACGGACGGCTCCGACGCGCCGGCAACGATAGTGATCACACCGGTCGTATAGTCGATCAGACGGCCGTCTGCATGCAGGCGCGAGTGGCCGATCTGCCGGATCCCTTGGTCCCAGTCCCGAGCGGTGCGCTCGTGGACGCCGACCTGCGCGGCGGCACCGCGGCGATGGACTCCGGCCGCACGCAGCCGCTCGTACTCCGCCCGACCGGGATGCCCGGATGTGCCGGGCTTGCCGCGACCTCGGACACCAGCCTTCCGGGCCCATCCGAATGCCGTATTGCGGTTCACTCCCACTGCGCGAGCGGCAACAGTGATGCCACCGTCCTCCCGATCCAGCGCCTCGAAGAACCTCGCCTTCAGCACCTCAAAACCCACGATCCCCGCAACTCCCTAAACTCCAGGGTGTTGCGGGGATCAGTAGAACCCGCCTCTGGGTCGGGGGCGTCGCTGTGCTCAGGGCCAGAAGAGCTTGACGTCCTCCGGCGACCGCCGCGGGTGCGGTGTCTTGGGCTCTTCGACCTGGTAGCCGAGTAAGCGCAGGGCCTCCGCGGCGGCTTCGGGTGCGTCCCGCACGGCGGACTTGACCTGCACAAGTCGCCATTCGCGTAGCCGCTCCTCAAGGATCGTCCGCCACCCTGGCTGCGTGTCGATGTCGAACTCGCGCTTCAGGAAGAGGAGCACGTCTTCGAGAGCCGGCCGCATGCGGTGGCCACCGACGGGGAGGTGCATCTCCGCGAGCTTGGGGAGCTTCCTCCTGTTGAGCCCTCGCTTCGGCCGGCCCGATTCGGAGAGCCGCAGCAGGTAGGCCATCTCGTCTCGGTGGGCGTGGATCTGGATGTGGGCGCCTGGTGGCTCCTGCCAGCCGCGTTCGTACTCGAAGCGCATCAGCGGGTCGGGGACGTCTTCGAAGAACAGGTGGATCTGCGTCTTGTCGACGGCGAGGAACGTGCCGGCTCCGTCGAAGCAGCAGTAGTTGATGACCGCAAGCCTGAGGGTGGGCTCGCCGTTGATGCTGACGGGGATGCGGCAGATGATCTCATCATCCCGTATGGGGGCAACGCGCACCTTATCGCCGGTGTTGACGGCGTGAAAAGGCGGGGAGCCCTCTCCAAGGACTCCCCGCGTCAACGTGGTCAGCTTGTCGGCAAACTCTCTTGCCAGCGCGTCGAGTGATGACGCCTCGTCAGCAGTCACCTTTGAGAAGGTAGTCGATGCCCTGGATGGTGTACCACACGTCCAGCTCTTCCGTGCTGAGGCTGTATGTCTCGGCGCGGTCGCGAAGCTCTTCGTAGCTCATGTGGACGCTGCCGAGCATCTGCTTGCGCTGCTTGAGTAGTTGCTCGCGCGTCCTGTGGATCACCGTGGGTCGAGTCGCTGTCCCCATACTGCGCTCCCCTTCGTCGATGCGATCCAGTAGAGCAGGTCGCACTGACAAGTCTCCTGCAACGCAACGATGTTGTCACCCGAGCGGGCTACGTAAACGGGGGCGCGAAGCTGTCGTCGTCGGTCACGCTGCGGCGCTCCGTTCGGCGAGGTCGATGAGTTCCTGCCAGGAGTACGAGGTCTGGCAGCCTGGGCAGCGGAGGGTGTCGAGGCCCATGGTGACGTGGAGGGTCTTGCCGCAGGGGCAGGGGACGCGGGCGGAGGCTTCGCGGCGCCCTTCGGTGATGGTCTTGGCGCGGCCGTACCAGCGCTTGATCTCGTCGTGGTAGGGCTGGACGCCGGTGAAGCTGGAGTAGATCCAGGGGGCGTTGTTGGCGAGGAACGTGACGGCGCCGGCGAGGGTCTGGTCGTAGTCGCCGCGGAAAGTGGCCCGGCTGTAGCGGATCTCTTCGCGGATGGCCGTCTCCCACTGGGTGAGGACGGTGACGAGCCCGCCGGGGCCGCGCATGACGAGCACTTCGCCGCCGGGGAGGGGTGCGCCCTTGCTGCCCGAGATCCGGCCGCCGCCGGATCGCACGCCGGGCTGCAGGTGGTCTTCCAGCGCGGCGTGGAGGCTGGGGAGTGCCCGCAGCATCTCGGTGCCGTGTTCCTCGCAGAGTCGGCAGGCGAGTCGGCGGATGGGCTGGAGTTCGTCGTCCCACAGTGCGCGTCCGCAGGCGGTGCAGCGGGGCGTGTCCGTGTCCATGGTCGTGCCTTTCGTGCGGGTGTGCGGGCGGGCGGGCGGGCCGTAGGGGCTCTACCAGGCAGGCCAGTCGGTGGGGCGGGAGGGGTACCGCGGGGCGAGCGGGAAGTCATCAGGTTCGGCGAGCTGAGCGGGCGGTTCGTCGTCGGGCGCCGCCCCGCTGCGCATGGCGTCGGGTCCGACGCTGCTGTCGCGGATGGCGGCGTCGATCTGGTTGAGGATGTCGTCGGTACTGGTCACGGTCGGTTCTCCTTCGGGGTGTGGCGACGGAGGACGATGACGGTGGCGTCGTCGCGGTATCCGCCGTCGTCCTCGGGCGCGGCTGCGGTGAGGGCGTCGGCGAGGGCCTGCGGGTCGCCCTCGTGCTCGGTGGCCAGGCGTTCCATCTCGCCGTGGGGGATCTGGTCGTGAATGCCGTCGGTGGTGAGGAGCACGAGGCCGGTCTCCGCGGGGATGGCTCCCTCCATGACGGTGGCACTCGTCGCCTGCCATAGCCCGAGGCGGAACCAGTTGTCGTGTCGGCGGGCGATGTCCTCGGGTACGCCGCCGTTGAGTCGGAGGAACTCCCCCAGGGTCTGGTCGGTGGTGTGCTGGGCGAGCCGCTGACCGTCCCAGCCGTAGGCGCGGCAGTCGCCGATCCAGTACAGCCAGGTGCGGCCATCGGGCGCCATGCGCGCGGTGACGGCGCTGACGTGCGGTGGTGTGTCGTAGGCGTGCGCCATCTGCCCAGCCGTGATCATCGCGGCGAGGCCGCCGACGACGGCCGAGGTGTGGGTGATCACGGCGGGGGCGAGGTTCGCGTAGGCGACGGTGTCGGGGGCGTGGCCGGCCCCGTCACAGACGGCGGCGTAGACGTATCCGTCGTGGCGCTGGATGTGCGCGCCGTCGGCGCACGGCGGTTCGGTGCCAGCCCTCTGCCCGACGGCGGCCTGCACTTCGGTGTCCATTTGTCCTCCCGATTGGTGTGGGTCAGAGGTTGGCGCGGCCTGCCGAGGGGCGGGCGCCGCGATCTGAGAAATTTCTGAGCCCGCTCTGAGATCGCTGGTCAGCTCTCCTCGGTGGTGTCGGTGTGGGGGCCGGTGATGGTGGCGGTGCAGGTCGGGTCGGTCATGGGCTCGGTCTCCTCCGGGGTGAGGATCTTGTCGAGTGCGTCGGCGATATAGCGGGCGCCGGTGACGCCGCGGAGGTCGTCGGCGAGGCCGCGGACGGAGGCGAGTTGCTGCTCCGCCGCTTCCCGCTTCTGCACCTCGGCGGCGAGGGCCGCGCGGAGCTGGCGTTCGGTGTCGGCGTGGAGGGCGGAGACGCGGCGCAGTTCGGCTTCGGCGGTCTCGGCGCGCTTGGCGGTGGAGGGCACGACGTCGGGATCGTCGGCGAGGGCGTAGATCAGCCAGTCACGGACGCTGCCGCGCGCTTCGTCGGCCACCGCGCGCACCCGGGCCCGGAGCTTCCGGTACTGCGCGGTGTGCTGCTCGATGACCGGCAGCATGGCGCGCAGGGCGTTGCGGTCGGACGTCCTCCCGGCAGCCCAGATCGCACGCTCCAGCTCACCCCAGAGGGGGTGCCCGGGGCCGTGAGCGATGGGGCTGGCGCAGGACCCGTCGGGTGAGTCCTCGCACGGGCTGCCGTGCCCTGCGTGCTGCTCCGGCGACCACTCCGCCTCGGCGATCGCGTCGCGCAGCGCGGCGGGCGGGGCAGCCACCAGCTCGGGGTGCGCCTTGAGGTGGGCGCGGTACGCCTCGACGGCGAACGCGCGGGCCCCGGCCGGCTCAGGCCACATGCCGACGCCGCTGTGCCCGTTCTCGACGTGCCAGCCGCCGGTGTCCTTGTGGTGGACGACGCGGGAGGGGTTGCCCCACTTGGTGCCGCGGCCGACGTACACGGCGCCGGGCGGCATGCCGGGCTGCCCCCGGCGGCGGGTGCGCTGCACACGGGTGGGCATCAGCGGGTCTCCTTCAGACAGGCGGGGCAGGTGATCGCCTCGTCGTCGTGCTGGGCCCGGTCGACGGCGCGGAGCCGACGGCTGCCGCATGCGGTACGGGCGATGCCGTTCTCGTCGCGGATGACGGCGTGGACGACGCGGCCACCTCGGACGATCACGCGGGTCATGGGCTGGATGTACTCGGACATCAGGTCTCCTGTCGGTTGCAGCGGCGGGTGTGGTCGGTCGCGTCGCGGTGCGCGTCGGGCAGCGCCCAGTACCGGCCGGGTGCGGCGGTCACCCCGGGGCGGCAGCCGTGCGTCCACGCCCACGGCGGTCCGGGGGCGCCGGGGACACGGAACACGCGGGCGCGGGTGGTCATCGGGTCTCGCCTCCGATCGCCCGCGCCACCGCGAGGGTCTCCTCGCCGCCGATGCGGTGCAGCAAGTCCGGGTCCATGTCGACCATCCGCGCCCACACCTCGAACACCGCGGCGAGCGCCAGCGCCACGCCCGGGTGCATCACGGCGATGTACGCCAGGTCGGCCCGCTCGGCGGGATGGTCAGTTCCGCTGCGATCGACGACGACCATGCGGTCTGCGCAGCGGACGAGGTTCCAATCGGGATCGACGACCCACGGCGCAGGCGACGCCCTGTGCGCGTCCTCGGCCAACTCCCGCAGCCGCTCGGCCGCGGCGCGCAGTTCGGCCGCCGCGCTCACCGCGACACCCCCGGGTCGACCGCGGGGTGCGTGAACCGCACCGGCTTGCCCAGCGACCGGGCGTAGGCGATCTCCGCGCGGGTCGAGTCGCCCACGTAATCCCCGACGACCAGCACCTCATCCGCCAGCCGGATCTTCGCCCGGTGCAGACGGTCCAACTCGACCTTCAGCCGCTCGGCGTCCACCGGATCCGCCCACAGCGCGTGCGGGGTCTTCATGTCGCAGCCCGGCTTGACGACGATCATTCCGGCCGCAGTCAACTGCCGGTCCATCTCCGCCATCGCATCCATGAACCGGGTGGAGCCGCAGATCACCACGATCGTCGGCACGCACAGGTCACGCTTCGCCTCCGCCAGCTTCTCGCCTGGCGTCAGCAGCTTCGGGTAGCTCATCAGGATTCCTCCGAGGTCGTAGCGAGCAGATCGATCAGCCGGAGGTCACCAGGGCTCACGGCGACAGCGCCCAGGACGGCGAGCCACTGCACCCACACGGGCTCGACACCGGGGCGGGCCGTGAACTCGGATGCAGCGACCCGGCCGTGGGCGTGGGCGAGAGTGCGCTCCGCGAGCGCCTGAAGGTCCGACGCCGGGATCCAGCGGACATTGCGGGTTTCACGGACACTCGGCGACAGGCTGCCGATCACCGACGCCCGGAAGACCGTCCAGTCGTGGCCGACGCCACGGGCGCCGGGCTGCCTGCGGCAGCGGTTGGGCCGCCACCAGCCGGTGACGTGGGTGAGCCGCTCGACGGTGAGGCCGAGTTCCTCCTCGGTCTCGGCACGGGCTGCGTCCTCGGCGGTGCCGTGGCCGTCGATGTGCCCGGCGCAGGGGGCGATGCCCGGCGGAAACGTGGCGCGGTCGAACATCAGGTAGTCGCCTGCGGCGTTGGTGATGACGACGCCGACGGACAAGTTGTCGCAGACCTTCACGACCGGCTCTCCTTCAAGGGCGGGATGATCTTGGTCATGTGCTGCTCCCATCGCGGGTTGAGGTTCCGTGCGGCACCGTTGCCGCGGGTCAGGTGCGGGGCGGTCACGCGGCGGCGGCGTCGGGCACGGGGCGCAGCGGGGACTCGCCGATCGCGGCGGCCAGCGCGGCGTAGTGCCGGTCGGCGTCCTGGCGGGTGACTGGCGGTGGGGGCTCGCCGCGGCTGCGGTCGTTGGGCCGCGGGCCGCCGAACGTGCCGGTCGGCAACTCCTCGGCGAACAGCCGTTCCAGCGGCGTCACGTCGTCACCTCGGCGGGCGGCTTGTGCACGGTCCACGTGCGGTCCGGGTGGCGGACGACCCAGTCGCCGTAGCGGGCGACGATGCGAGCCTCACCGGTGCCGATGCGGAGGCCGACGCAGACGGTCTTGCCGTTGTCGGAGTCCCACTCGAAGTAGCCCTTGGCGTAGATCCCGTCACGGTCGACGGTGTCGTCGACGGCACCGATGTTGCGCCGGGTCAGCCACCAGGCGCGGCAGCCGGTCATCTCCAGAGCGACGATCGGCGCGCAGAACGGGCACTCGCCGCGGACGTCGGTGAGGTTGCCCCGGTCGTCGACGTCGCGGTTGTCGACGTCGCCGAGCTTCCGGCCGCAGCCGTTGCAGCAGCGCTTCATGGTGATCGTCGTGGAGCCGTCGGGGTTGGTGCGATCGGGTGTGTTGATGCGCGGGTTCATGTCGTCTCCTGGGCTTCGGTTTCGCGGGCCGGGTGGACGGCGCCCTGCGGCAGCGGGCGGCCGTCGAGGTGGCATTCGACGCCGGGCTCGACCTGGCACAGCGGGCAGCACGCCACACCGCGCACCCACGCGGAGATCCGCGCCGGATGCGGCAGCGGCAACTGCCGCTGGTTGGTCTTCATCACGCACGGCCGGTGCTCCGCAGCCGCACACCACGGGCAGGCGACCGCGCGGGCCGGATGCTGGCCGGCGCGCAGCAGGTGGCGGAGGCTGTCGGGCATCGGGGTCGAGTAGCGATGGCGGGTCATGTCGTGGCCTCCTCGCGGGCGGCGCGTTCGGCGAGCTTGCGGGCGAACACCTGACGGCGGTGCTCGATCTCCTCGGGCGAGTCGGGTTCGACGGCCTGACCGCGGGCGGCGGAGGTCGCGTCGAAGATCTGCGCGCGCAGGCTCGTGGCCTGCTGCGGGGCCCGGTGCAGATCGAAGATGGCGTTCCGCAACTCCTGGATGGTGGCGTCGAGTTCGGCGACGACGCCCTCGATACGGGCGGTCGCCCGGCCGTGGTCGAGGAGGGGGGTGACGCCCTGGAGGGTCAGCCCGGCGGCGAAGACGCGCTGGATGACCATGTCGTGCAGGTCGCGGGCGATGCGCTCGCGGTCGGCCATCACCTCCCGCTCGGCGCGGGCGGCGGCCAGCTCGGACTGCAGCGCCAGGCGGCGGCCGATGTCCTGGCCCACGATGGAGTAGCCGATGACGGCGCCGTCGGCGTCCCGCATCGCGGAGACGGTGACGGAGACGTCGACGAGGCCGCCGTCGGCGCGGCGCCAGCGGGTCTCCACCGGCTCGGCGTGCTGCCCCGAGCCCGTACGGGCCAGCGCGTCCTCGAACGCCGGGCGCGCACCGTCGGGGAGGAGTTCGTCGACGGAGGTGCCCACCCTCGCGTCGGGGTCGCGGCCGAGGAGGTGCGCGGCGGCGGGATTCCAGGTCTGGATCACGCGCTGGGGGCTGATGGAGATCATGGCGTCGCCGGAGGACGTGACCACGGCGGCGAGCCGGGCGGCGGCGCCGCGCGCCGCCTCCAGTTCGGCGTGCAGGGCGATCAGGCCCTGGTCCGCGTCGCTCAGTTCGTGGCTCAGCTCGGTTATCTGGCGTCTGCCGTCGGCCAGTTCGGCCTCCCGCAGCCGCAGCAGTTCCGCCGCCTCGGCGAGCGTACGCGGTGGCTGCGCGCTGTTCACGTCGCCTCTCCCGGGCCCGTCGTGGTCGTCACCCCTCATCACGGCACCTCGGTGACGACGAGGACCGTGGCGTCGTCGGCCGGCCGGCCGTGGTCGCGGTGGAGCACGGCGGCGGCGACGGCCGGGTCGTGCCGCAGCAGGCCGCGGTACGCGGTCAGGTCCCAGCCGCTGCGGATCCCGTCGGAGGTCAGCACCAGGGTGGCGCCGGGCGCCCAGGGCACCCGCTCCACGGGGGTGTTCGGCGGGGACAGCCGGGTGCCGAGGGTGCCGGGCCGGCCGAGG
>NZ_JACBXC010000010.1 GCF_013870535.1 Streptomyces phytophilus
GCGAGGACGGCGGCGATCGCACCGGCGGACACCAACCCGTGGGTGAAGCCGAGGACGACCGCGACGAGGATCAGGCGCGGCGCAGGCGCGGTGGCGATCCACGCGGCGATGTGGCCGCAGATCGCTGTGCTCCCGGTCCAGATGGCCATCCATACGCGCACGTCAGCCGCCGATCATCATGAGGGACGCGGCAGCCAGTTCGACGGGGAGCGCCCACACGGCCGAGGAGCCGGCGAGGGGCCAGACGACGGCGGCGACGAGCCCAAGTCCGGCGCCGCGCACGGGGGTGAGCTTCCAACAGAGCATGAGAATCAGGAGGATCAGCGACACGGCCCCGACGCCGACGTTGCCGAACGGACCGCTCTCGCTGCCGACGCCGAGCCCGGTCAGGCCCTGCTGCGTGAGCCGCTCGGGGTTGGACCAGATGGCGCCCGCGGCGCTGAAGGCGGTGCCTGCGATGAACCCGCAGATGAGTGCGGGGTTTTCCCGCAGGCGGACCCGGCCTTGCCCGCGGACGCCGAGGACCAAGAGGACGGTGAGGGCGAGCGCCAGTCCCCCGGCGCCGAGCGCGCCGAACGCGGCGCCGTCGGCCTGTGCCAGATACACGACGGGTCTCCTAGATCACGGTGCCGGGCGCGTGGAGCGCGAGGGCGAGTGCGGCGGTGGCGAGGGGGATGCGGGCGAGCCACACGGTGGCGGGGCGCAGCGGCGGCGGGATGAACGGCAGGCCGGGCAGCCAGGCGGCGGGCATGCAGGCGATGAGGCAGAGGCCGATGCCGACTGCGGGGGCGCGGGGGCCGGCGGCGGCCAGCAGTTCCCCCACGGCGTCAGCGGCGCCGAAAGCCCAGCCGACCGCGGCGGCAGCGCCGTGGTACAGGAACCAGCGGGCGGAGGCGCGGCGGCGGGGCGCGGTCGGGTCGTCGTACGGGGTGGGCGGCTGGTTGATGGTGATGTGCACGCCTGGGTCGTCGCGGGGTGCCGGCTCGGGGGCGGGGTGTTTGCGTGCGGGGTGGAGCACGGCCCACCACGGGCGCGCCTCAGTGTCCGGAGGCGGGTCCGGATCCGGATGCGGCGCCGGACGCTTCACGGGCCCGGCGTCCGGGTCGTCGGCGTACAGGCGGTCCCACCAGTCCGGCGCCAGCGGCGGCTCATGGTCGGTCATGGCGGTCACCGGGCCAGCTCGATGAGCGCGGCCAGGGCGACGATGGTGATGGTGCCGGCGGCGACGATCCGGGCGGCGGGCAGCAGCCACTGCCGGGCCTCTCCCGGGTAGCAGGCGATGAGGCCGAGCGCGGCCATGGCGGCGATCAGCGGGCAGACCATGAAGCCGAGGATCATCAGGCGCTCCCCCGACGCTCGCGGATGTAGCGGTCCACGGTGTCCGGACGGGCATCCGGCAGGAGTTTCTGCACGTAGCCGCGTACTCGGTCGGGGTCGGTGATCCCGGAGTCGTACGCGGTGCGGACGGCCTCCCGGATGCTCGGGCGGATGGCACGGACGGTGTCCGGATCTCCGTCCGGATCCGCGGAGACATCCGGATGCGGATCCGGATTCGTCTCCGGAGCCGGGAGCGCGGCGGCTTCGGCGGCGAGGAGGCCGCGGGCACGCGCCACCCGGCGCCGTACGGGCAGCAGCCCCAACTCGGCGCCGGCGACGGCCAGCTCTTGCTGCGCCCACTGCCGGGTGCGGTCGTCGAGCGGCGGCGCTTGGTGGGCGAGGACCACGGTCCACGCCCCTTTCGCGAGCGCGGACACGGCGGCGCCGACTAGTCCGACAGCGGGCGAGGCGTCGAGCCAGCCGTGCGCGGCGACGGCGGCCATGGCGATGAGGAGCGCGGCGTGCCCGGCCCATCGCGGGAGGCGCGCGCGGTCGGGGTCGTAGCGGGAGAGCCACTCGACGCCCATGCAGAGGATCCACGCGGCGTCGAACGCGACCGCGGCGGCGTAGGCGGGGCCGGCGGGGACTGTGCGGGCGAGGAGGTCGCCGATGGCGGCTGTGGACCAGACGACGGACACGGCGACGGCGAGTGCGGCGCCGGCGGTGACGGCGGTGAGGACGGCGCGGTCCCAGTCCCGCGGGGGTACGGGTACGTGCACGGTGTACGTCTCGGTGACGTGGTGGGTGATGCCGTCGATGGTGTGGGGGACCTGCCGGGTGCGGGTGTCGGGGCGGGTCTTCATCGCCGGCCTCCTGCGTTCCATGCTGCTGCGGCGAGCGCTCCGGCGATGAGGGCGGGCGCGAGTTGGCCGGTGAGGAGGGCGAGCGCGGCGAGCGCGGCGAAGCCGTAGCGCGCGAGCGGGGTGTTGAGGATGGGGCGCCGGCGGCGGCTCATGGGTTCCTCGTTCCGGGAAGGGCGGGGCGGGAGAGGGGGAGAGGCCGGGCCCGCGGCGGGGGGCCGCGCGGGCCCGGCCGGTCTAAAGGGCTACTCGTCGTCGTCGGGCTTCTCCGGCGGGTACCAGCCGCCGCGGTCCGCGTCGTAGTCGGTGCCGTGGGGGCTGTCCGGGTCGGGCTGTTCGGCGCGGATCGGCAGGCCCTTGGGGAGGCTCATGCGGGCACCTGGCCCGAGCCGTTGCAGGAGCCGCAGGGGCGCCAGGTCTCGCTGGCGACCGTCTGCCCGGCGCGGACCTCGGTGCTGTGCTCCGTCTTGCCCTGCTTGCCGTTGCAGGTGCCGCACGTGCGGGTGCGGGCGGGCACGTCCGCGGGGGTGCCGGTGGGTGGGGGCTGGTCGTTACGCTCCATGCGGACCTGCTCCTTCGTCGCGGTTGTGAGTGGGTCCGCCCCCGGACCGTGGGCGCCAACTCAGCGGTCCGGGGGCTTTGTGCACCAGCAGCGCGGGCTGCCTTCCCGTGAGCGTATGGGATCCCATACACTCGGGGCAAGCGGCCTGCCCGTACGAGATGAGGCCGGGTGTGACCGAGGAGGCTCAGCGGGTGATCGACGCCATGAACGCGGTCGAGGCGATGCCCGATCCCGAGCGGCGCGCGAAGGCGATCAGCGAGGTACTCGCCCACCAGGCGGACCGGGCCAAGGAGTGGCGGAAAACGCGCCGCGCCTTCGTCCTCGATCTCCGCGCGCAGAAGCCGCCCGTGTCGTACCGGAAGATCGCGGCGATGCTCGGGATCTCGCTCGGCACGGTGCAGGACATTGAGCGCGGCTACTCGGGGTCGGGGAAGAACCGGCCGAGGAAGGGCGAGGAGCCGCCGGCCGCCGAGTGACGCTCTTGTTCACGCCGCGTAGCGCCCCTACCGTCGTGGCGTGACGAACCCCCTTGACGCCGCGAACTCTCTGCCCGCCGAAGTGGTCACGCCTGCGACCGTCGAACTCGACAGCGGCGCCCAGGGCGTGCTGCTCGCACTGCGCACTGAGACGGGCACGGTGGTGTACGCGGAGCTGCTGCCGGCTGAGGCTGATGTTCTCTCGGATCGGCTGGGCCGTCTCGCGTACGACGCTAAGCAGGTGAACGATCAGCGTCGCGGGGGCGGGCGCCCGGGGCGATGACGGACGCGGGCATGGCTGCGCCCCGCCGATCTCCCCGGCGGGGCGCTTCGCTGTGCGGGTCAGTCCGTGTGGCCCAGCGTGGAACGGCATTCGCCGTCGTCGTCAAGCGGCAGTTCGCAGGTGCCCCACCGCGCCTGCCGTGTGCAGTGCGCGATGCGGGTGTCGCCGAGCGGGCGCAGCGCGGCGGCCAGTTCGCGAGCGGCCTGCATCGCTTTGCCCCACGCTTCGCCGGAGTAGCCGTCACGCTCTGAGTCGTACGAGCGCAGGTGCGCTTGGCGGGCGTCGGTGAAGGCTTGCTGCTTCTCGCCCACTCCGGGGTACCTGCTGAACGCGAGGGTGGCCCCGTCGAGCTGGGACAGTCCGCCGGTGTTGTGCGGGTGGCGCTCCATGATCTCAAGGGCGTCGGCTAGCTCGGCGGCGGTCCGGTCTTTCAGCATGGGTTGATCCTCTCACTTCGGTGTGATCGTTGCAGGTGGACGGGCGGGCCCGCTCCGGGGGAGGTCGGAGCGGGCCCGCGGGGAAGGGCCGCCGGAGGGGAGGAGACGGCGGCCCGTTGGTCTACTCGGTGTCGTCGTTGCGGCAGTCCCAGCGGCGGTCGTCGAGGCCGACCTCACGCGGCGTCGGCTCTACTGGCTCGGCCGACCGCTTCACGCGCAGGACCCCCGCTTGCAGAAGGTCGCCGCACACCATGACGAACCCGAACGCCGCGCGCGGTGTCCAGACGAACAGCACGCCCGTGGCCCGCTCCTCGACCCGATCCACGCGGTGCGGCTGGATATTCCAGCCGCAGGGCTCGCCGTTCCACGTGCGGGAAGGAAAGTGGATCAGGTCGCCGGGGCGCAGGTCGGCGAAGGCGGCGCGCTCGTAGGTGGGTGTCTCGTACCACTGCCGCAGACTGGTCGCGGTCATGGGTTCCTCCGTGTGGCCTGCCTCGTCAGGGCGGGTTGGCCGGGTCCCGCCGACGCCCCGAAGGGCGTTTCGGCTGCTCAGATGTCGTTGGTGTTCAGCCACCGCTCGGCTTCGCCCATGTTGCCGATCCCCGCGTCGACCATGCGGCCGAGGAACTTGGCGAACTGGTAGGGCGACAGGGACTTCACGGCGAGGCACTTCTCGGGGCTGATCCGTCCGCCGTCGATGTGCTTGTAGTAGGCGGTGACCGCGGTCCACGCGGTCTGGAGTGCGGTCGCGCGCTGCTCGGAGAACATGATCGGGGTGCTCACGGCCTGTTGGACGTCGGTGAGCATGGCGCGCACAAGGTCGCTGCCGTCGCGGTAGCGGCGGGTCCGGGGGCCGATGTGGTGAAGCGTGGTGATCGCCTTGACGAACTCCTGGCCCTTGGTCTGCGTGGCGGTGGTGGTCATCGTCGAGTCCTTCCGGGTCAGGCGGCGAGCAGCAGGCGGGCGGCGGCGGTGTGGTAGCAGCGGCGGGTCTTGAGCCCGGCGGGGCAGGTGCAGGCGGTGGGGGCGGTGCGGTAGGTCTCGGTGCCGTCCGTGGAGACGGTCACGAACACGACGCTGCGGAGGTGCACGATCGCGGCGTCGGCGATCAGTTCGCGGGCGGCGTCGACCTGTGCGGGCTTGTAGTCGGTGAGGTCGGCGGCGGCGTGGCGGATCTTGGCGGCGCAGTGGGCGCCGTAGCCGCGGGCGATGGAGGTGGTGGAGCGAAGCGGCCGACGGCAGCGGAGGCAGTGGGTGTGCTGGGTGGTGGTCGGCTGCTCCATGGTGTCCCCTCCCCTCGTTCTTCCTTGTGGCCACAACTCTAGCGCGCTTTGTGGCCACAAGGCAAGGGGGTTGCGCCACCAATCGTGGCCACAACCCATCCACCCATGTCATAGCGCCCGTGGCCACAAACCGATACCCTGGCGGGATGGCACCCGACACCGACAAGTACGATCCGTGGCGGAAGTTCCGCGGCCCCGCAGACGAGTGGGAGCCGTTCGGCGACGCGACGCGGGCCGTGCACCCTGAGGGGCGCAGCCCGCGCTCCCGGGTGATCCGCGAGTTCATCCGCTGGTACATGCGCCGGCCCGGCGCGAAGCTGCCCGAGCGGCCAGCCGCGGGCGCATGGTCGCGGAGTAGCCTCGCGTGCGGCGCTCCGAACTACGGCGATCGCTGCGAGTTGCCTGCGGGGCACACGGGCCGCCACAAGGACGGCAACATGAACTGGCCCCAGGGCCAGGCGGACCCGAAGAAGGAGACCTGAGCCATGACGTACCGCCCGTACCCGGACGCCGCGCGCGCCTTGCGGCAGCTCGACCGCCACACTCGCCGCGAGTCGCGGCCGCGCGTCAGCGTGCCGCCAATGCGGATCATGACGCCCGAGCAGGCCGCTCGCTCGCTGGAGGCCATGGGCGCCGCCGTGCGGCCCATCAGCGAGGCCATGGAGCGTGCTGCCGCTGCTGCCGCAGGGCGCATGCGGCGCACAAGCCCGCTCGTGTCGCAGGTCAAGTCCATGCGCGCGGCACTCCGCTGACACGACGACGAAGGCTGCGCTGAACGCGCGAGCAGCCACCGGCAAAGAAGGAGATGACCATGCAGTCGGTTGATGTGGAGTTCAACCACAACTTCGACCCCCCTGACCCCGAGATGCGGGATTTCGAGGCCGCCCGCGACTTGGAGGAGGTCCCTCGGAGGGGCGACATGCTCTTGTGGACCGATGAGGTCGTCGTCGGCGGCGTCAAGACGGATCGGTATCGCGAGTACGTGGTTCGGGAGGTCTGTTGGGCGATGCGTCCTGACAGCGTGGGTGCCAGTGTCCGGGTGCGGGCTGATTTCGTCGGCGAAGCCTGATCGGGGCGTGACGTGACCGCTGGTCTTGTGGCGTTCCTCCGCGCCCGGCTCGACGAGGACGAACAGACGGCGCGCGCTGCTACGCCAGGCCCGTGGGAGTGGCGACAGGAACACGGCGAGCCGTGGCAGCCCAAGCCCGGCGGCTGGCTCGACTACTCCGGCGAGTACCTGGAGACCGGCGGCGAGACGCCCACGCTGTTCGGGCCAGGGATGACACCCCACGCTGACGCGGTTCACATCGCCCGTCATAATCCGGCGCGGGTGCTCGCCGAGATCGACGCCAAGCGGCGGATCCTGAACGAGACGTGGGGCGGCCGGGACCACCAGGACTTGTGGGTGCACCACGTGCGGCTGCTCGCCCTGCCGTACGCCGGGCACCCGGAATGGCGCGAGGAGTGGCGGCCGTGACGCAGCACTGGATCCAGATGGATCAGACATGGCTGGACGACCTGGAATCTCGACTGGAGGAGCGACGCCAGACGATCTATCGGGCAGTCCTCCAGTCGCCCGACTATCCGCCGCTCCCCCCGTGCCCGCAGTGCGGTGCGACGCCCGAGGCGATCCTGTCCGGCAGCGACCATCCCGAGGTGTTCACGGCCAACGCTGTCGCCGTCGGCTTCAGGCCGTGCGGCCACACCTTTCGCGTCGACCCGGAGGAGTGACCGGGGGTACTGGCGGCCGACCCCGTAGAGGGCCGTGGGGGGGCGTGTCGTGGTCGGCGCGCCCCCTCCGGCGTGTTCACCTGCGGGCCGCGCACCGTACGCCGGCCACCGTCGCGGCACGGGTCACGGGGCGCGCCTCCCCTGTGTGCACCGGGGGCAGATGCCGATGTTGTGCCCCGGGCCCTTGGTCGGGTCCGGGATGCTCCCCGCCCATTGGTGGCCGCCGTACGGCACGTCGCACAGCATGCACGGCAGCCAGAAGAAGCCGAACGTTGCGGCGTACGCCCGGTGTAGTCGCCGCCAGTGCTGCGGCAGGAGTCGCACCCAGTCTTCGTGCCACGGGCCGGTGGAGCCGGTGTGCAGCGGGAGCGGCGTTCCGAGGCGTCGGCACCATAGGCGTTCGGCGAGCCCGGGGTGCCGCAGGTGAATGGCGATGCGGGTGGTCACGGGGTGCTCCTTGGTGGGCAGATGCAGGGGTAGACCCGGCCGCAGCTCGGGCACGGAGGCACGGGCATGGTCAGCCTGCCTCGGGCGCGTCGGTGTGGGGGGTGGCGCCGGCGTGGTTGTCGGTCCACAGCGTTTGGCCGTGGTCGGTGTCGGGGCCGGTGTGGTTGCCTCCGTGTCCGGCGGTGCGGGTGCAGTGGAGGGTGCCGTTGTCGAGGATGTGGGGGCCGGTGATGGTGGCGTTGCAGGTGGTGTCGGTCATGGGCTTGGTCTCCTTCGGGGGTTCGGTTGCCCGGTAGGTGGGGCAGGGCCACGGTTCGTGGATGGCGACGCCGTTGGGGTACGCCTCGCGGCTAGCGCAGGTGACGCAGCGTTTGATCTGCTCCCGGTTGTCGTCGTAGGGCCGGTGGAGCTGCCGCACTCGCTCGGTCGTCGCCTCCGCCGCTTCCCGCTTCTGCACCTCGGCGGCGAGGTCCGCGCGGAGCCGGCGCTCAGTGTCGGCGTGGAGGGCGGCACGGCGGTCGAGTTCGGCCTGCACGACCGGCAGCACGGCGTCGGCGAGTTCGGCGGCCACGACGGTGGGGTGGGCGCCGGCGGGGGGACCAAGGATGGCGGGGAAGATCACCCGGAACAGCTCAGCGCTCAGCGCATCGGCGGGCGGGGCGGGTGCCGCCTCGCAGCCGTTCGTGTAGGTGTGCTGTTCGGCGCACTCCGGGCCGCAGCCGGCGGGGTTGGCCGACACCTCGGGGTCGTTGATGCCGAGGCGGACGCAGGGGTTCTGCCCGCAGTCGCACGCCTCGCAATCGGCGCAGTACGGGCGGCGTGATCCGGCTCCGCGCCAGTACAGGCGCTCCGTGGTGCCGCAGACGCAGCAGGTCTCGCCGCCGGGCTGGGGGGCGTCGTCCTCGTCGGCGGCGTCGCTGTCCCCGCTGGGCGCGCTCAAGGCGTCGAGGGCACGTGACAGTGCGTCGGTTCCCGGCCCGGTCGGGACCGGGACGTGCAGGTCCGGCCGGTCGCAGCAGGTGTCGAAGCCGCCGTGGGTGGGCGATTCGACCTGTAGCGCGGCCGGGCAGACATACAGGCTTTCGCTGATCTCATGGGGCGCGAGGCTCTGTGCGCCCGTCTGAGCGCCTATCTCCCCCTCCGGACATTGCTGGACACCCGGGAGGGGGTGTTCGGCGCTCTCGCGGCCGTCTGGCCCGGTTCCCGGGGCATCCGGGGGCGGGGAGGCTGCGGCAGTCTGCGGTGACTGCCGCAGAAGCGACCACCGCACACCGTTGGGGTCCTCGTGCTCGGGGTCGGCGTGGCCGTGGAGCAGGACGCACGGGCCGACTCCCCCGAGGGTCTTGGCCTCCGCCTCGGTCTCGGTCTCGGGGCGGGCCCCGCAGTCGCGCCGTTCCGGGAGATCGGTCGCGGCTGCCGGGGCGCGTTCGGTCGCCGCGCGGATCGCAGCGACGACGGCCGGGGTGCGGATCGTCTCGGGCAGACGCTGCTCCCACGCGGTGGCCATCTGGTCCAGACGGCGGACCACGGCCTCGGCGGCGGTAAGCCGCTCGTGCAGGGCGTCGAGTTGAGCATCGGTGATCGTGCTCGCAGTCGGGCGGTCGGTCACGGCGTCGTCTCCGGGGTGTCGGTGTTGGTGGTTGGCGTAGGGCCTACGACGGCGAAGCAGCCGTAGCAGCGCCACGTCTGCCGCTTCCGCCACGGCCAGCGGCGGCGGGCGACGAACAGATGGCGGCAGCCGCAGGACGGGCACACGCGCGGAGGGAGGGGGTGCGGGTTCACAGCGGCTCCCCGGCGGCGAGGCGCAGGAGCACTACGGCGTGGCAGTGGTCGGGCTCGCCCGGCTCCGGCAGCGGGCACCAGCACGCGAGGTCGTGGCCGGCCAGCTCGCGGCGGGCAGCCTCGACCCACGCAGGGCGCTCGGCGAGCCACCGCCGGTACAGCTCCACCACCTGCTCCCGGGTGGCGTCCTCCACCCGGTGCCAGGTGACGGTGCCGTCCCGGTGCTTGAACGGGTGGCTCTGGCCAGACGCCTTGCCGCTGCGGCCCTCCTGCTCCCACTCGGAGCCGTCGAGCGCGGGCATGCGGACCTGGGTGTCGGCGAGCGGGTAGACATTGCCCCATCGGCTGCCACGGCCGACGTACACCGGCTTGCGGCCCTGCGAGTCGAGCGGGGCGCGCCAGCCCTTGGTGCGTCGGCGTTGGATTCGGGTGGGCATCAGCGGGTCTCCTTCGGGGTTCGGGCGCGTGCCATCTCGGCGCGCTCCTTCGCGCACCAGCGGTCGGGGTCGAGGCCCCACTGGTCGGCGTCCCATTCGGTCGCCCGGTCGCGGAGGTCGAGCCAGTAGTCGAGAAGTTCGTCCTGCCGCGACCGGGTGGTGGCCGCAGCCAACTGGCCGCGGACGTTTAGCCACATGAGGTCACGGCCGGGAAGTGCGGGCTGGCCGCGGTCCAGCGCGGCGGCGGGGGTGGTGGTCGAGGTCATTGGGCCCTCCGGTCTTCGAGGCGTGTCACTCGGGCGGTGACGTGCTCGGCTCGGTCGGCAGCGGCGATGAGGGCCATCGCGACCCGGCGCGCGTCGATCGGGGACATGCACCCGAAGTCGTCGCCCGGGTTGGTCGAATCCGGCGTGGACACGTACACGGTGTTCGCGCATTCCGGGTCGTCCACCGTGCGGATCACCCAGGCATGCACGCGGGTCGTGTGCGGGTGCTGCTCGGTGACGGTCCATTCGTGGCCGGGCATCGCGTGATCGGGCGGGTTGATCGCGGTGGGCTTCGGGCGCTCGGCGGTGTTCGCCAGCGACACGAGGCGTTCCAACTCGGCGCGCACCTGGTCGAGGGTGAGGCCCTCTCCGGCGCTCACCGGGTCTCGCCTCCGATCGCCCGCGCCACCGCGAGGGCGGCGGCAGGGGGCACACGGTCCGGACGCAGGCGTCGTGCCGTTCGGAGCCCGGCTCGTTCAGCGAGGCGTCGTCCGGGTCGTAGGAGACGGCCTCCAGGAGATCGGCGAAGGCGCGCCCGGCCGCCGGGTGGAGCACCACCGGGGTGTCATCGGCGGTCCACTCCCGGAGCCGCCGCGCCGCGACGCGCAGCTCCTCCGCGGGCGTCACCGGGTCACCTCCGGGTTCAGAGCGCGCGCCACCGCGAGGGCGTCCACGACGCTGAGGTCAGCCACGCTGAGCGGGTGGGCGCGGACGTCCGACACCTGATCGCAGAAGTCCGCGGACTTCTGCAGCCACGCGGCGAGCGCCAGCGCCACGCCCGGATGCATCGCCGCGATGAAGTCGGCGTTGCGCCAGGCGTTCCGGGCGTCGCCCCACGGCTCGTGGCTCATGGTCGGCAGCCAGGCGAGCAGCTCGGTCGCGTTCAGGTCATCCCGGGCGGTCATGATCGTGGCGGTGTGGCCGCCGAAGTCCAGGTGCGTGTCGTGAGACCTCCACGGCCCGGCGGTCGCCGCCTCGGCGAGGTCCCGGAGCTTCTGTGCCGCGGCGCGCAGTTCGGCCGCCGCGCTCACCGGGACACCCCCGACACATCCGGAACCTCAGCCACCCAGTACTGCGACCACGCGAACCGCCGGCGGCCCACGGCACGACGCATCAGCCGCCACTCCCCGGGCCGGTACTCGTCCCAGCGGGTCTCGCCCTTCACCGCGTAGGCGGCCTCGGACTTCTCGGCGTCGTCCTTCGCGGCGTCGAGGGTGGAGGCGGCGGCGAGCGGCCCACCGCTCATCATGACGACGAACGTGCTCGCGGCGCTCACCGGCCCGCCTCCTCGTCGCTCCGGCGCAGCACATCCGACACCGTGAACCCGTTCACCGTCACCAACGGCGCCTGCTCCTTCGCCAGCCGCAGCGCCGTCTCCAGATCGAACCGGTGCGCCGCCAACCACTCGTCGGTGCGCTCCGACGGGATCGACTCATACGACCACTCGCCATCCACGCTGAGGCACCAGTGGCCGCGCTTCTTCACGGCCCACCGGCCCCGGCCGCGGTACTCCACGGTGACGCCCCACATGTCCCGCTCGGGATGGTCGGCGGGCAGGCAGGACACGGCGTAGTGGGTGGCGAACGCGGTAGCCGGCGGGAGGGTGGGGGCTTCGTCGCGGGCGCGCTGTTCGGAGGCGCGGAGCGCTGCGTGGGTGCGGGCGTCGTCGGCGCTCATCGGGCGCTGCCTTCCCACACCGCGCCACCGTTCGGGCCCTCGCCGGTGTGCAGCCCGTCGTGCCCAGCCTCCAACCCGCAGATCCGGCCGAGAGCGCCATGCTTCACGGGGCACCGGTCCGCCATGGCGCCGTCGGTCCACGTGTCGCCGCCCGCGTTGCGGTGCTCCTCATGCGGGCCGTGAACGATGCAGGGCTCAGGCGCGCCGGGGCCGAACGGCAGAAGGCCGGCAGAGCAGGCGGGCTGCTCCTCGGCGGCCTCGGTCGCGTGCTCCGTGTGCGGGCCGCGCACCGTGCACCGCTTCGGCGGCGCGGCACCCAGCGACAGCGGAGCCTGCGGGCACTCCGGCTCCGCGGCCGTACGGCTGTCGATGTCGGCGCTCCACGCCGCGCAGACCGCAGCCACCTGCACCAGCTCCGTGCGCAGCGCTCCGGGGTCCGACTCCGCGAGCGCTTCGTACACCTTTTCCAGGAGGATGAGATCCCACGCGGTGTGGGTGTGGTCGCCCTCGGGGCAACGGCTGCATCGGCCCACGGTCCGGCTCGGGGTGGCCCGCTCCTCGTTGACCTCCCGGTGAATCTGCGCCTTGTGCTGGAAGAAGTGGCGGGTCACGACGGCGATGTCCCGCGGATCGATGTCCGGGTGGTGCTGGTCGCCGAACTTGACGAGCTGCCGCTGTCGCTCGGCGTCGACTGCTTCGGCGAAGGCGCGGACGCCGGGGGTGGTGAAGACGGTGGGGTGGCTCACTTCAAGATCCTTCCGATTGGTGCACAGTCGTGCGGTCAGTTGCACCCGGCGGCCGTTGCACCGGGCTCAAGCCGCCTGATCAGGCGCGTCGGCGACCGGGGTGAGGTGCCGTCGTGGGGTGAGGGCTTGTTCGAGTTCGGCTCGGTGGGTGGCGGCTTCGATGGGGCTGGTGGTGCGGGGCAGTTCGCCTTGGGGGTGGGTGTCGGGGCGGGGTCCGCCGAACTGTCCGGTGGGGAGTTCTTCGGCGAGGAGCCGCTCGTACGGGGTGGTCATGCGGTCCACAGCCGTACGGGGATGCCTGCGCGGTCGGCGAGGTTGGCGGTGTGGGTGGCGCCGCGGCTGCTGTTGCGGATGAAGGCAAGGCAGAGGTTGGCGCCGAGAGCGACCATGTCGGCGTTCCGGCGGAAGCCGGCGGCCCGGTCGAACTTCCCGCCTGGCCGCCAGTCCGCGGGGTGGGGCTCCTCGGTGACGTTGGCGCCGAGTTCGCCTTCGTGGAGGTTCGTCACCCAGTCGGAGGCGATCCAGTCGGCGCCGGTGGGGCATGCGCCGTGGACGACGATGAACGTGCCGGTGTGCCGGAGCCATGCGGTGGTGAGTGCGTGGCGGATGGGGTCGGCGTCTGCCCAGTCGCGGCTGCCGGTGACGAGGACGCGGTATGGGGTGGTCATGCGGTCACGTCGGCTTCGTCGCGGCGGGCGTCGTGCACGGCGCCGAACACCAGCGGCTCACCCGTGGTGTGGCAGGGCGTGCCGGGCTCCACCTGGCAGGTGGGGCAGCAGGCGACGGACTGCACCCACGCGGTGGTGCGCTGGGGGTGGACGGGGGCGTCGGTGAGGCGTCTGCGTCCGGATTTGGTGGTGCAGGGGGTGTGTGGTGCGGCGCGGCACCAGGGGCATTCGACGGCTCGGGCGGGGTGGTGGCCGGCGCGTACGAGGTGGCGGACGGTGTCGGGCATGGGGGCGTTGGGGCGGCGGGTGGTCATTGGTCGGCTCCTTCGAGTGCGGCGCGGCGTTCGGAGACGGCTCGGCGGCGGGCGATCTCGTTGGGGTCCTCGAGGGCGGCGGGTTCGCCGCGGGCAACGCGGGCGCGGGCGGGGTGGGGCCTGCGTTCGGTGCCGCTGGGGAGGCGGCAGGGGCGGCCGGTGGGCGCGGCGCACTTCGGGCAGGCGATACCGAGCGGGCCGGGGCGCTTGATCGGGGGCGTGTCGGGGTCGTCGCGGTCGGGCACGGTGCGGCCGACGTGCTCGAGCTGCTCGGCGACGTCGGGGTGCGGGCCGCCCTCGAGCGCGGGGGCCGTGGTGGGTGCGGCGGTGGTTCCGGAGGCGGTGGCGTCGAGTTGGCCGCGGAGGCGCTCGAGGTACCGGGGGTCCGCGTCGCCGGGCGGCGGCTCGTACGTGAAGTTCGCGAGGCGCTCGGCGCGGATCTGCGCGCGGAGGGTGCGTACGTCGTGGGGCTGGATCCACAGCCGGTCGCCGGGCTTGGCCGGCGGGGTGCCGTAGTAGCGGGCGACGGCGGCTATGGCGTCGTTGTCGAGGGTGATGTCGGGGAGGGCGTGTGCCCAGGCGCGGGCGGCGATCGCGGAGGGCTGCCGGTTGTCGAAGGCTGCGCAGGCGGCGAGGAGCTGCTTCGCGTCGTCGGGGGTCATGAGGGTTCTCCGGTGTCGAGGGCGAGCCATGCGGCGACGCGGGCGTCGGTGCCGGTGAGGGTCTGGCTGCCGCGGAGGGGGATGACGTCGGCGCCGGTGTGTTTGCGGATGTCGGCCAGTGCGAATTGGAGGGTGCCGGGGGTGACGGGCTTGCTGGTGTCGCCGAGGCGTTCGAGGGCGGCCCACAGTTCGTCGGGGTTGGTGTTGTTGGCGAGGGCGTCGGTGAGGACTCGGTGGATCTGTTTGCGGCTGTAGGTGTTGCCGGTCTTGTAGCGGTCGAGGAAGGCGGCGGTCATGCGGTCGGGTAGCGGTTGGTCGTGGGTCGCTGGTGGGTCGTGTTGCGCGTGCGCCTGCGCGTGGGGGGTGGGGGTAGGGGTGGGGGAAGGGGGAGGGGTAGGGGAATGCGCGCGCGTGTCGCGCGCGTACGTGTGCGCGCGCGTAGGGGGTTCGGGGATGCCCTCGGGAGGGGTTCCGGAGGGGTTCGGGGAACCCTTCTCGAACCCCTCGGGCGGGGTGTGGTTGTCCCTGCGGGGAGGGGTCGCGGGGGGTGTCGGGTCGGGGTCGCCGAACGCGCGGCGGAGCGCGGCGAGGTGCTCGAGGGTCTGCTGCCGCACGGACGGGCCCTTGCGGGTGGCTTCGTCGCTGAGCTGCTCGAGGGGGATGCGGTCGAGTTCGACGAGGAGCGCGGCCCGCAGCCGGGGCGATTCGATCTCCTGGGCGGCGGAGACCATGGCGGCCATGACGTTGGGCTGGCGCCACACGCCGTCGTTGCGGACGAACGTGCGGATGAGGAGTTCCTCGGTGCTGTCGTCGGTGACGATGAAGCGGGCCTGCTGGAGCGCGTCGAGGGTGGTCTCCAGTGCGGCGACGGTGAGGCCGCGGGCTTTGCGTGCCCAGCGGCGGAGGGTCAGCGGGAGCAGTCCGGCGTGGTTGAGGTTGGCCTGCGAGAGCAGGAAGAGGTAGAGCCGCTGCTCGGTGGGGTCGAGGGCGGTGAAGTCCTGGTCTTCCCAGATGCTGGCGAGGATCCTGCCGTGTCCGCGTGCCATGGGCCGTGCTCCTGTTGTTCGGTTCGGGGGTTGGTCAGTGCATGCCTGGTGAACCCCCCTTTCAGGGCGGCCGGGCGGGGACCTGGTTCGCTCCCGATTCTACCGCAGGGTGTATAGGCACCCGCAACACAAGAGCAATACGCAGAAACGTCGCAGGGTGTATTGGCGTTGAACGGTCAGCTACGCTGACCTCATGACGACGAAGGGGACGCCCGGCCGGATGATCCGCGTCGATGACGAGACGTGGGACGCCTTCGGCGAGGTGTGCGACGCCAAGGGCTTGTCGCGCGCCGCGGACCTCCGCGTCTACATCAAGAAGGAGATCGCCGCGCACAAGCGCCGGCAGAAGCGCGACGCGCCCGGTTCCTGACGTCACGCTGCCTCCCGGTCCCGTGGCCAGCCCGGTCCCGGCGTCGGCTCGGGCCGGCCCGCGAGCGCCGACGGGGAGTGGACGGCGCAGCGGTCGCCGATGACGAACCGTCGTACGCCCTCCACCACACGGCAGTGGCGGTGCTCGGCGGCGATCCAGTGGTGGCAGGTAGGCGCGGTCACAGCGCGTCCAGGGTCATGTGCGAGAGGCGCCGTTTCGCGGCTTCGCAGTAGTCCTCGCGGCCTTCGACGCCGACGGCGCGGCGGCCTGCCTGCCTGGCTGCGTCCAGCGTGGCGCCGGAGCCGGCGAAGGGATCCAGCACGAGACCGCCGGGCGGGCAGGCGTAGCGGATCAGCGGGTCGAGGATGCCGATCGGCTTCTCCGTCGGGTGAAGGCTGCGGCTGTGCATGGACCGCACCCGCTGCACCGACCGCGGGATCCGCATGCCGTCGTCTTCCCAGCGATGCACGCCGATCTGCCCCGTGTGGGGCGTGGTCGCGCGGACGGCCGAGCCGGTTCGCTTCGTAGCGTTGCCGCGCTCGCGCTGCACCTCGTGGTGGATGTCGGCCCAGTCGCCGCGGTACCAGTGGGTGGCGATCTCGTGGACCCGCTTGAACCGGTCGGCGGCGAACCCACTCCCGTTGTGCTTCTCCCACACGATGTCCTGCGACAGCTTCCAGTCGCTCGCGACGAACTCGTGTCCGCGGTCGAGGAACATGCGCATCGACCCGAAGCACCACATCGACGAGGCGACATCGCGGGCGTACTCGGGCCAGCCCTTCGGCCACCGGTCCCAGGCGAGGGACGTCTCGCCGTAAGGCGGGTCGGTGCACACGAGGTCGGCCTGCAGGCCGAGCGCGGGCAGCACCTCGCGCATGTCGCCGAGGTAGAGCTGCACGGTGTCGTCTTCGTAGTACGGCTTCACGCTGCGGCCCCCGTATCCTGCGCGGCGGCGCGTGCCTTGTCGGCTTCGTCCTTGAGGCGGTACAGCGCGGCCCGTTCGCGGACGCCGAGGCCGCCGCGGATGCCGGTGCGTTCGCCGGACTTCTGCGGGCGCTCGAATCGTTCGGCGTCCGCGAGGCACACGGCCTTCGCCGGGCAGGCGGCACACCAGGTGACGGCTTTCTTCCCGTCGGGGTGGCCGGGCCCGTCGTGCTCCCACCAGGTGGGGTCGGCGGCGGGGTGGAGGCACAGGGCGCGCGCCCACCAACCGGAGTCGGCGGCGGATCCGGGGGCGGCGGATCCGGGGGCGGTGATGCGGGCGGGCGGGGTGGGTTTCAAGAGGGGCACCTCCTCAGGGCCGGTACTGGCGGATCGTGCTGGTGTGGACCCCGAATTCCTGCGCGAGATCGCGGATGGACTCGCCATCCGCGAGGCGCTGCCGGATCTCGTCGCGCTGCGCGGGGGTGAGCTTCGAGGGCTGGCCTCCGCCGTATCGGCGGGGCTGCATGGCGTCTTGGTTGCGGGCCCAGTCCCGCTGACGGTCCGTCGCGGGGGTCACGGCGCGGTCACCGCCTCGAAGGCGCGGGCGTGGAGGATGCGGATCCCGGCGGCGATCTGCTGCCACACGACGGAGTTCCCGAGCGCCTTGAGCCGGGCGTTGCGGAGCCCTGCGTCGGTCATGCCGGGCGGGCCGGGCACGGCGGTGACCCAGCCGGCGGGGAGGCCCATCATCCATTCGACGAAGACGGGGCTGAGCCGTCCCCGAACGTCAACTGGCCGGGGCGCCGGTCGGCCGAGGGCGGCTTCCCAGCGCCGGACGGCGGGCTCGTACACGCCCCACGCAACGTCGGGTTGCCACGCATGTACGTGGACGATGACCGGTCGCTGTCGGCGGCCGTGGGTGTCGGCAGCAGGTGCGCGACCGCGCTCGGCAACATCAGGTCCCCGGACGATCCGCGCTGCCCCGGGCCGCCCTTCTCCCCGTCCGACGCTCTCGGCGTCGGCAGGAGCCGAGTGGCGTCCGTCAACGTCATCCCGTACCCACTGCTGTACGGCGTCCCGTCCGGACGAAAGTTCGCCGTGTTCGTCGCGTCGGATCTCGTGGGTGTCGGCAGCAGGTGCTCGACCTCGTCCGCCAGCGTGGGCCCGTGCCCCCCGGCCTTCCGCTTGTCCGGGTGCTGGGAGCCGCCGTTGATCGCCAGTTGTGCCGTCGGCGTCTTCAGCAGCGTCACCACGTTCGGCAGCCCGTCCGGGAGCCCCTTGCCCTTCGAGTCCTGGGCACGGGGCGTCGGCAGGCCAGGCGAGGAAGATGACCCGCCTGCGGCGGTGGGGGGCGCCGTCGTCGGAGGCGGCACGCATGTCCCATTCCGCATCGAACCCGAGGCTGGCCAGGTCTCCGAGTACGGCTCCGGCAGCTCGAAGAACCCCTCCTGCGGCGGGACCCTCATCCACAACTGCCGGTCCGGGTCCCATCTCACGACGAGCCGGCGTGGAGAGGAGCCCTTCGACATTTTCGATCACCACGAGTCGGGGACGGAGGATGCTGATCGCGTGGGCCATGTGCGACCACAGCCCGGAGCGGGTACCGGGCGCGAGCCCGGCGCGGGGCCCGGAGGCGGACACGTCGGTGCAGGGGAAGCCGCCGGTGAGGATGTCGGGCCGGCCGTACTCGGCGCGGACCTGGTGCCAGTCGACGGCGGTGAGGTCGCCGAGGTTCGGCACACCGGGGAAGCGGTGCGCGAGGACGTGCGCGGCGTACTGCCAGCGGTCCGGACGGCCGTGCTTGTCCGGCGGCTCGAACTGGCAGTGCCACACGACCTCGCCGCCGTAGACGTCCATGACGGCCAGGTCGAGAGGGCCAATGCCGGTGAACAGGGAGGCGATGCGGGGGGCGGTCATCGGGCGGTCACCGCCTCGCGGTCGGGCCATTCGCAGCCCAGCAGCCCGCCGCGGTGCGTCTCCGGCACGGTGACGAGCGGTTGCCCGGCCCAGTCGAGGCCGGCCGCGCGGAGTACGAAGCTGTCGCACTCGTCGTCGGTCGCGAACACGGCGCCGTACGTGTGCTGCACGGCGGCCATGACGCCGGTCTTGCCGGCGTTGCCGTTGCCGGTGGCGTACTTCGCTCGGCACCGGGGCGGCATGACGGCGGTGGGGATCTCGTGGTCGAGGAGCCCGTCGGTGATGAGCCACCACAGGCCGCCGCGGTCCCACGCGGAGCCGCCGAAGCTCCCGAAGGAGGGGCCTTCGATGACTGCGAGGTCGACGTCTCCGACAGCTTCGAGGGCGCCGCGGGCGATGGTCTGGAGGCGGGCGTGCCGGGTGTGGAGGAGGTCGAGGCGGCGGCCGGTGGTGGGTATGCGGGTGGTGCCGCCGAGGGTGGCGACGGCTGTGCCGGTGAGGCTGACGTCGATGCCGGCGACTCTCAGGGGCCGGGGGCCCGGCGCAGTGGTCTGCGCCGGGTTCGGCGTGGCGGCGGGGGCGGTCACAAGGCAACTCCGAACAAACCGTCCTGGCGGTCGACGGCGTCGAGCCAGCCGAGGAGCTTGGGTAGGTTGCGGTCAGGGCCGAACGCGAGATACGTGCCGTCGGCCGTCGCGCAGCCGATCCAGCGGGCGTACGCGAGTCGGCGGTGTGAGTTGACGCGGCCCATGTGCACGGCCTTGCCCCGGCCCAGTGCTTCGAGCGCGAGACGGCGCGCGGCCGGGCCGGTCTTCCACTCCGGGCTGCCGGGGCCGTCAACCGGGCCGCCGCCGAGGAACAGGACGTCGAGGTCGTCCCACGGCACGCCGAGCGTGTCGCAGCCGTTCTGTGCGGCGAACGCCGCGGGCACGCCGAGGGTGCGTATCCGCGTGAGCCACGGCGGGGATTTCGCGAGGGTGCCCGCGGCGTCGAACGGCACGTCCGGCGCGACGGCGAACAGGAACCGGCCCGGCCTGTAGCGGTCCACCGTGGCGGCGAGCCACGCGAACCACTGGTCGTCGCCCGGGTAGCCGTCGCCGAAGCAGCCGTTGTCCGCGCCGATCAGCGCCCCGTCGGGCACCCGGTTGCCCTGCGCGGGCGTCGTCATGCAGCCGAGGCGTCCGGCTTCCATCGCGGCCCTCACGTCAGGCCCCGAGGGTGTCGCGAGATACAGCACGGCGCACCTGCCGAGAGATGAGGACGACGGCGACCGGGAGGGCAGTGGCCCACGCGAGTTTCCCGGCGAGTTGGCCGCCGATCGCCGAGGCCGTGAGGGGGAAGCCGGCCAGCCACAGGAACGCCACGGTGTCCACGCCGGCGCCGACCGTGTTGGAGGCGAGGACCGCGCGGGCCCAGCCGCGTTCCCTCAGCGGCGTGTAGACGGCCATGTCGGCGGCTTCGGCGAGGAGGAACGCGGTGGAGCTGGCGACGGCGAGCGCGGGGCTGGTGGCGCATGTGAGTACGGCGCCGGCGAGGATGCCGGTCAGCACTGCGGCGCGGCCGGCGGTGTCCTGTAGGAGGTCGCGGAGCAGGAGGGCGGCGCCGGCGGCGAACGTGCCGGCGGTGGCGGTGAGGCCGAAGCCGACGGGCACGAGGCCGTGGTGGGCGGTGAGCCAGTTCGCGGCGACGATGGCGGCGATGTAGCCGGCGGCGGCCGTGAGGGCGGTGGCGTAGCGCTGGTGGGCGGTCACCGGTCCTCCCCGCGGGTGTCGTGCGGCGCGGCGATGTCGGCGAGCATCCGCGTGAAGCCGGCGGCGAGTTCCTCGCGCATGGCGTGTGCCGCGGCTTCCTCGTCGCGTACGGCGTTCAGCTCTGCGAGCGAGGCGGCGAACGTCTCCCGGTCGCGGGCTCGTTCGCGGCGCCGGCGTACGACCCTCAGGACCGCGCGCGCCCCTGCGAGGAGGAGGGCGCCGGGGACGGCGACGAGCCAGAAGAAGGCGCCGGTGACGGTGAAGAGGATCGCCAAGAAGATGAGTTGGTCTTCGGTCACAGCGAGGCTCCCGGGCTTGGCGGGGCGGGTGCGCTGCTGCCGCGGGCCACACCGGGACCATCCGCGGCAGCAGCGGGAACGGGGGCCTTGCGCTCGGAGATCCGGGCAATCTCTGCGGCGTGCGCGTCAAGGCGCCCGGCGAGTGCGGAGGCGTGGCCGACGCAGGCGCGGCACCAGTCCAGTCCGGCGGGCGGCTCCTCGGGCATCGGGTCGATGACGACGGGCGGGGAGTGGGTGACGCCCCAGCCGGGGGCGCCGCACAGGCCCTGCTTGCCTGCGAACTTGCCGTCCTCGCGCATGATGTGCAGGCGGCGGACCTGTTGGGCTCGGCGGCCGGTGGCGGCGTGGTAGCCGCGGTAGAAGGCGCGCAGGTGGTCACGCATCGGCGCCCACCGCCTCGAAGGGAATCAGCGGCCAGTCCGTACGCACCCCGGCGGCCCACGACTCCTTGCCGGGCGTACGGGCGAAGTAGTCGCGGAGCCCCTCGGCCTGCTCCCGCGCCCAACGAACCTGCGCGAGATGCAGCGTCGCGAGCGCCGCCGTGCCGATCTCCGTGTAGCCCCGGGCTATCCGCCAGGCGACCCGGCACGCGGCGAGCGCGTCGGCGTCCGCCGAGTGGGCGTCGTCGAGCCGCACGCGGTAGTGGGCGCACAGGTCGGTGAGGGTGCGGCCCCCGCGCCGGTACTGGTCGACGTGCTTGTCGAGGACGCGGGGGTCGATGACGTTGAGCCGGTCGCCGACGCGATCGATGAGGGGCTTCACGCCGTGGCGTCGGGCCTCGCGGTCGAGCATCGTGAGGTCGAACGCGGCGTTCATGATGACGATGGGCTGGCCGACCTCGACGGCCTCGGCGAGCGCGCGCACCAGTTCGGCGATGACCTCGGCGGCCGGCCGGCCGTCGGCGTGGGCCTTCTCGGTGGTGATGCCGTGCACGGCCGTGGAATCGGCGGGGATGTCGACGCCGGGGTCGGTGAGCCAGGTGCGGGAGTCGGTGCCGGTCGCGAGTCCGCAGGTGACGACGCAGGCGGTGACGATGCGGTCGGTCTCGGGGTCGACGCCCGTACTCTCCAGGTCGAAACCGGTCATGGGTCCGGTGTGCCAGGACATCAGGCGCCACCCCCCGCGGCGCGCTCCTTGCCGATACGGACGATGAGGTCGCCGACCTTCTCCTCGTCGCCGACCTCGTTCGTGACGAGCACCGCGAGCTGCTGCGTCTGCTTCAGCTCGTAGTGGATCTGCCGCAGCCGCCCCGCGCTGGTGTCCGGGTGGACGATCTCGTCGAGGTACTGCACGGCGGGACGGACCGGGGCCTGCCCACGCTCGAAGTGCGCATCGTCGGCGTCACGGTCCTCGGTGGGCACCAGCCCCGCGTTCAGCAGCAGCGTCCGCAGCGCGATGGACTGCGCCTTGGGCGTCGACCGGCCGCCGGAGTCGGACGCCTCCCCCGCGGCCTGCGTCTCGAAGAAGTCACCAGCCGGTCCGTAGATCCGGAACGTGACGAGGACCGTGCACTCCCGCATCGAGCCGCCGGACTTCGTCGAGATGTCGCGGTACTGCGGCTCGACCTTGAACGGGGCGACGACGACGCCGTGCTTGCGGCACGCCGGCCCGAAGGCGTTCAGCGCGAGGTCGACGCCGCGGAAGGCGAAGCGCCCGGCTCGGCCGCCGTCGAACTGCTGGTTCTTCCCGATGGCGCGGACTTCGCCCATGACGCGGGACCAGGCGACGACGGCGGGGACGCCTTCGGCGTCGGCGGTGAGGTCGCCGAGGTCGGGCTCGGCGTAGTTCCGCGGTGCCTCGTCGGGCGCCTGGTCGTCGGTGGCCGGCGGGCGGCCGGCGAGGGTGGCCGCGTTCTCTCGCAACCCCATGGTCAGGACTCCTTGCTGTGCTTGAAGGCGCGGCCGATGGCGAGTCGCTCGCCCGGCGTGCAGGTGACGGTGGCTTCGTAGGCGTCGGGCCAGCGCTCGGCGAGGAGCGCCAGGTCGACCGCGGGGCGGCCGGCGGTGGGCTCCAGCGAGTACGCGACCTCGCCGCCGACAGCGGCGGCGCGGGCCCGGCCGAGGAGCCGGAGCATCTCCGCGCGGGCGTCCTTCTTGACGCGCTTCGCGTCCGACTCGGCGAGCCGCGCGGTCTCGTAGGCGTCCACCGCGGCGATGACGTCGTGCTGGTCGGCTTCGGCGATGCCGTCGCGGGTGGGGTGGAGCTTGCGGTACAGGCGCTCGGCGGCGTCCGCGGTGCCGTGGTCGGTGGGCGGTACGCTCGGGAGGACGTGGCCGGTCCAGAACCGTTCCGCGGCGGCGATGATGTCGGAGGTCAGTTCCTCGTACGCGGCGGCGCGTACGACGCCTTGCCGGTAGTCGTTGCCGCCGATGAGGACGGCGTAGTGCATGTGGCCGTAGCCGGTGACGGCGAGTTGCCAGAGGATCTGTGCGAGTACGTCGTCGGGGCAGCCGGCGTGCCACTGCGCGGACTTGAACGCCGATCGGGTCTTGACCTCCAGGGCGCAGATTTCGCGGCGGGTCTCGGGCAGTGGGCATTCGATGACGTGCCGGTCGAGGGTGCAGCGCATCCACTGGGCGCCGTCGCGGGCGGTGAGGCCGATCGGTTCGATGACGGAGCGGTTGCGGCGGGCCCACTCGCGGGCCACGGGCTCTTCGAGGACGTTGCCCCAGTGGGCTGCGTCTCCGGCGTCGTCTACGTCGTCGCCACGTTTGTCGTGCCAGACCTTGAGAGGGCTGGAGAGGTCGGCGACGCCGAGGATGGCGGGGACGTCGGAGGAGCCGATGCCGTCGCGTCGGGCGGCGAGCCACTGGTCGCGATCGGCGTCGGCGGTGAGGATGAGGCGGCCGGTGGGGGTGACGCGGCGGCCGGCGGGTGCGGTGGTCGTCATCGCGCGGCCACCTCCCCGATGAACCGCGCCTCCACGGCGGTCCCGCCGTCGTCGTGCGGCACCGTCCGCGCCTCGAACGCGCCGGCGGGCAGGTAGGCGGGCAGCCGTTCGCCGGTGGCGATACGGCGCGCCATGGTGTGCGCGACAGCGCGGGATCGGTGGGTGCTGACGTGCTGCCATTCGCCGGGTGTGCGGCGGAGTCGGCGGGCGACGTCGGCGTGCCGGGTGAAACTCCGGTGCGGGCTGCGTGGGGTTCTTCCGGGCATCAGCGGACCCCCCGGGTGACGGTGTGCAGCGGCATGGTGTTGTCGGAGAGGAGCGGCGCCATGGGGATGGACTGGGTGGTCTCGGAGTCGTCGACCGGCCGTGTGTCCGTCCACGTGGCGCGGGGCTCCGGCGTGGTGTCGGCCCACACCGGGGCGGGTGGCCGGGGTGCGGTCCGCTGCGCGCGGTGCCGCCCGGCCGACGGCGGGGTACGTCCGAGCCACCAGCCGAAGGCGACAGAGGACAGGGCGAGGACGCCGAGGGTGAACGCGATGGTCGCGGCGACGATGGTCATGGGGTGCCGCCCTCGTCGTCGGGCCAGACGATGCGCGGCGTGACCTTCACCGCGCGGCCGTCGCGGACGACGAGACGCCACACGTCGGTGGTCTCCTCGCCCTCGCAGTCGAACCGGCCGGTGAAGGTGTGGCCGGGGAAGGCATCGATCACGGCCTGCACGTGCTCAAGCAGGTGGTACGCCTTGAACGAGTCGTCCCACGCCGGGACCAGGGCGGGCGCCCACTCGCGCTCAAGCCGTCCCTCGTCGGTGGTGACGGTCTCGGTCTCGGTGCGCAGCTTGACTTCGCTGTACGGCGTGTCGGGGCGGTACGGGTCGTAGTCGCTCCCGCCGATCTCCCGCCACGCCAGGGGCGGCGTGATGGCGATCTCGCCGGTTACGCGGGTGTAGTAACCCATGGTCAGGCCCCCTTCTCGGGCTGGTGGTCGTGGGGTTGGCAGGCGTGGCCGCGCGCGGCGGGACGGCCACGGCGGGTGTCCACGGCGCGGCAGGCGGCGATGAGGAACGCGGCGCCGAGCAACGGCGCGAAGAACCACACGGTGATCACGAGAGCGGCAGTCACCGGCCCTCACCGCCGACCGCGCGCGCCCCACAGGCGTTGCAGGTGAAGCCCGCGGGCGGAGCGCCAGAGCACATCCGGCACGCCGGTGCGGTAAGGAGGTCGCCCACCGTTACGCCGAACAGCGCGGCCATCGCGACCAGTTCGACAGCAGTCCACGGCTTCTGACGGGGCTTGCCCACCTGCTCCGCTGCGGACCACACCGCCGCCGACCAGGTCTCGCCGAGGACGGCGCCGAGACGCTGCCCGGCGTCCTCCTGCCGCCAGCCGCGGGCGAGCCGCAGGCGACGGATGTTGCGGGAGACGTTCTCGGCTGCGCGCTTCTGCCTCACCGCCCGTCACCCCCCTGCGCGCCGTGCCCCGGGTGCGCCGCAGCGTCGGCCGCGAACCAGGAGTCGACCAGGTCCAGCGCATGCCGGTCCGGGTCATCCAGCGGCAGCGACGCACGCAGCGACTCCAACGGGTCCTGCCGCAGCCGGCGGGCCCGCAGCTCGGTCACCAGGACCGGGGTCGGCGTGTCGAGAGCGGCGATCGTGCGCCGCGGGCCGTTCACGACAGCCCCTTAGCGATGTCCGCAGGAGTCGGCGGAACAAGGCGGCGTACGGCCACCCAGCCGCGGCCCCACTCGTCGGCGTTGAGCCTGTGCGGTACCCGAGGCTCCAGGACGCCCGGCGCCCACTGGCCGGACGCGATCCAGCCTTTGGTGTTGGGGTCCCACTCGACTGCCTCGCAGCGGAAGTGCGTGAGGACGCTCGCTTCGTAGTCGCGGTTGAGGTGGTAGTCGACGCCGGGCTGGAAGAAGTCCTCCGGCAGGCGCGGGGTGTCGGCGGTGCGCTGGTGCTCGACGGGCGTGGGCTTCGGCGTACGACGGCGCGGCATCATCGGCCCTCGCCCCCGTCCGTGCCCTCGACGGGGCGCCACGGCCCGTACCGGACCGTGCGCTGCACCAGCACCGCGTCACTCCGCATGTCCTGCCAGCGGGTCAGCGCCTGCTCGGCGTCGTCCCGGTCGCGGCGGTGGTCGACGTGCTCGATGTCGTCGCCGTACCGCACCCCGTACTCGTGGCCCGTCTGCGTGGCGTCGCTGTCCGACTGCGCGTCGCTCGCGGCGGTGTCGTCGTCGTACCCGGCGAGGAACTCCGCGAGGGCGCGGTTGCCCTCACCCGACGCGGCGTCCTTCCGGCGGACCTGCTCCACCAGGAACCGGCGCTGCGCCCGCAGGCGCTCGACCTCGGCGAGTGCTTTGCGGAGCTTCCCGAGGTCGAACTGCCACGTCCGGTGGTCCGCCGCGGTCTCGGCGCGCAGGCGGTCGATCTCCACCTGCGCCCGGTTCGCCGCTTCGAGGTTCGCCGTCACATGCTCGGCGACCTTGCCGCGCAGGCGGGTGTTGGTGGCGCGCATCTTCGCGAGTTGAGCGCCGTCCTCGGCGTGAGCGCGTCGCAGCCGCTCAACCTCGTCACGCGGCGGGCTCAGCAACCAGCAGTGCCCGGCGTGCGTCTGCGGGTGCCCCTGCCAGGGCTCACCGCACGTGCACCCGTCGTTCTCCGCCGCCGTCTTCTTCGCCCGCTCGCACCACGACGAGTGCGGGAGCACGCAGCCCTCGGCGTCGCAGCCGTGGGCGAACGTCTCCAACTCGGCGACCCGCGCGCGCAGCTTCTCCAGCTCGGCGGCGCCACCCTCCTCCACCAACATCCCGCGCCCGGCCAACACCTCAACCGCAGCCGACGCGATCTCCTCCGCACTCTCCGCCCACGCCTGCCACAACAGCGACCGCGCGTGCGCCTGCAACCCGTTGCCAGTCACGGCGCCACCGACCCAGCAGCCTCAGCGGCACCCGCCGCAGCGTCCCGGCCCGCGGCGTCGAAGAACGCCTGCCCCAACGGCACCACACCAGCCACGGCCTCCCTCGGCACCGTCGTGTCCACCTCGATGCCGTGACCGGACAGACGCACGGACACACCGCAGAACGCGCCCGGCGCGGCGAGCCACTGCGAGCCCGCGTAGTCGTGCAGTTCCACCGCCCCGGTGGGGATCTTCAGGGCCGTACGCCACTGCTCGAAGTCCGCCGTCGTGCGCATCTGCAGATCCACCGTGACCGGCAGGTAGTTGTGCACCGTCACGTACGCGGACGGCAGGGCGGGGAACGCCGCGACCATGGCCGACAGCGCGGCGAAGGCGTCGACGAGATCGGCCATCGGAGGTTCGGCGGGGTTGTGCGCTGTACTCTGAGAACTCATCGGTGAGCCTCGCTTTCTGCTGTTGAGTGAGGTGGAGCCGTAGGGGCCGACCCCCGGACGCACATCCGGGACGGCCCCGCTTTGCTGCTCAGCCGGTCTTCCGGCCCCGCAGCGGGGTGAGCTTCGGCGGCGGCCCCGAGCCGCCAGCCACACGGACCACAGGCACGGACTCCGGCTCCACATGCAGGAGCGCGAGGATCCGGTCAAGGTCGTCATCGGTGAAGAACACGAGCCGCCCGGACTTGGTGTGCGGCAGCGTCTTGATGCGGTTCTTCAGCCACTTCGGATGCACACGCAGCTCGGCGGCTGCCTCGTCGTAGTCGTAGAGGCGGCGCCGCGGCCGGTCCTCGCGCAGCTCGCCAACCTCGGCGAGCAGACCCGTCACGACCTGAGCCAGCGCCACGAGCTGGGCCTGCAGCCCGGTGTCGTCGGCCGCCGCGGTCACGGGGCGACCTCCTCGCGGGCTACCGCCGTCTCGGCCGGCGGGTCGAAGTCGGCGCTCCGCATGTCGAGCAGTTCGCAGAGGACTCGGCGGAGCGCGGGCCGCGGGACGTGCAGCCCTCTTTCGATCTTGGAGATCTGGGAGTGATGCACCTTGACTCCCGCCGCGCGGCACCGTTTCGCCAGCACAGGCTGGCTCCACCCGCGCTCCACTCGCCTCTGCCTGACCGGCGGTGGGGTGGGCTCGTCTGTTGCCATACACAGAAGCTAACGCAGATCAACGCAGAAGGCAACAGATCTGCGGTAGAGAGCTACAGGATGGCGCAGATCGGCCCTGACATCCTCGCCACCTGCGGGGATCTGCGTTAATCTGCGTTTGACGGAGAGGAATAGACCATGCCTGCGCCGCCGCCCCACCGGCTCGACACACACATGGACGCCCGCCGCCTCGACCTCCGCATGACCTGGCGGCAGGTCGCCGACGCCGCCAGCATCTCCGCGGAGACCATCCGCGCCCTGCGCCGCGGCGACAACGCACCCGGCGACATCACCAAACGCGGACTCGAAGACGCCCTCCGCTGGGAACGCGGCTCAATCGACCGCATCCTCGCCGGCGGCGAACCAACCCCCGTGCGCGAGCGCACCGCCGGCCGCGGCGGCCACACGCTCCCGGACAACGACCCCACACGCCGCATCCTGGACGCCGCGTTGGAGCAGCTGACCCCGGAGCAGCAGGAGGAGTTTCTCCGCCAGGAGTTGGAGCGACGGGAGCGGGGCGGGCGCGCGCGCCGACGCGCCCCTGACGAGCGCCGACGCGCCTAGAGGTAGTTGTTAAGCACAAATTAAGCAGTTGCTGGAGGGTGGCCAATTCCCTCCCCCGGGTGCATATTTGCTCATCTACCCCAACCACGGGGTGTAGTACCACGAGCACACGCCGCACCATGCGTCATGGGGGAGCACGTGTACGAACTCCTTGCCGCGGCGATCCTGGGGGCCATCGCCGTACTGACCATCGGCGCCTACGCAGGACTGTGGGTCATGCGCAGACGCATCATCGACACACAACGCCAACTCCAGAACGAGCGCGACGAACGTATCCACGCAGTAGGCGAGCTGCGCGCCAGGATCGTCCGCAACGAGTACGAACGGGAGATCGCCGCCCTCGACGACGGCGACGACGGCGAGCCGAGTCCGGAGGAACGGCGGAAACGTTTCCGCGCCCTGCCTCCGCCCCTCGCCATCCCCATCGCGTTACTGCTCGGCGCCGGCGCCTGGCTCCGCACACACCTCTGGGCACCCACCCGCGCACACCCATGGGCAGCAGCCGGGACCCTCGCCACCGCCGCAGCCGTCGCCACCGCCGTGTACGTCCTCCCCGGCGC
>NZ_JACBXC010000100.1 GCF_013870535.1 Streptomyces phytophilus
CGTCGGGGTGGGCGGTGTCGTGGGGAGGGTGGGCGTCGGGGTGGGCGGTGTCGTGGGGAGGGTGGGCGTCGGGGTGGGCGGTCTCGTGGGCGAACGGGCCGACGTGGGTTTTGGAGCATCGGGGCCCCGGCCGCCGGAGCCCAGCCACATCCCCGAAGGAACCGGCTCCGGCCGCAGCGGCGATCACACGCAGCACCCCGCGCCTGCCAGTACCCGGAACCGGCCCGCCCGGGGAAGCGACCGGCGACGAGGCCGCCCCCCGCCGTATGCAGCACCGGAACCCGCGCACCCGGGGAAGCCGCGCCCGAATCCCCGCCCCGACGGCGCGTGTCCGCCTGGCGACGGCGCGCGCCGGGGTCCTGTACGGCGTCGACCGGGCAGTGCGTGCGTACCGCGGGGCGAAACTCCGGCTCCGGGGCCCCATTCGGCCCTGATCCGGGGGTGTTACCACGGATTATGGCCCGATCCCTCCGCCCGGGAGTCCAGACGGTCGCTTCCTGCCCTCGGAACACCCGCGTGCGCGCCGATGGGAGAAAGTCGCCCCGAGAGGGTGATTTGCCCCGCTTCGATGGGGCGCTACCGCGAGTTACGCCCAGTTTCTCCGCCCCAGCCGGGGAGATCGCCGGGCAGAGGTGCTTCGTGGGGCGGGGATAGGCGGGTTTGGGTGCTGCATACGGCGGGGTGGCCTCGTCGCGGGTCGCTTCCCTGGGCAACGCGGGTTCCGGGTGCTGGCGGGCGCGGGTTGTTGCGTGTGATCGCCGCTGCGGCCGGATCGGGTTTCCTCGGGGACGTGGCTGGGCTCCGGCGGCCGGGGCCCCGATGCTCCAACCCCACGTCGGCGGGTTCGCCTACGATGCCGCCCACCCCGACGCCCGCTTTCCCCACGACACCGGCCACTCCGGCGACAAAGGCCCACCCCGCACCCGGCCCCCCGCCCCGGCGCCGAGAGCAACCCGCCCCCCGGCGCACCCCGACCTGGCCCGGATCGCGGGGCGGATGCTCGCCGTGTGGCGGGCGTTGGGCGTTGGTTCCCCCGGTGCGGGGGTTCCGGGCTCCAGCGGGCGCCGGGTGGTGTGCCTGATCGCCGCCCGGGGCCGGAGCCGGGTCCTCCGTGGCATCACCCAGCAAGTACACGCCGGTGAAAGGTGTGGAAACCCCGAAGGAGCGGCCCTCAGAGAGGCCGCCCCTTCGGTGCGAGGTCGCTGCTCAGCGCACGCGTCCGAGATGGATGACGCTGACGCGGACCTGCCGGTCGTTGATCTCGTACATCACGCGATAGCTGCTGACATGGATGCGCAGCAGGCCGGCGCTGTCGAACGCGCCCGAGGGCGCGGTTCATCGGCGAGGCGGCCGACGGCGGTGAACACCTGCCGCACGCCCGCGGGGTCGTCCTTGACGAATCGCTCTGCCTTGGCGAGAGCTTCCGGCTCCCAGATGACCTCATACCTCAGCGCCGCCGAACACGCGCCGATACGCCTCGTCGTGGGAGACTCCGGCGTCCTCGCCCAGGCCCTGGCGGGCGCGGTAGGCAGCCAGCGCGCGCAGCTCCTGCAACTCCAGGGCGTCAGCGGGGCTGAGGAGTATGGCGACGGTCTGCCCGTGGTCGGTGATGGCGACCGGCTCACGGGTTGCGCTGACTTCGCGCGCAATAGCACCCAGCCGAGCACGGGCTTCCACGATCGAATACGCCGCCTCCGTCATGCACACCACCTTACGAAGGTGTGCGCATCCTGGCCCGGTGGTCGGGCGCCGTCCTCGTGTTCTACCCGGGTTGTCCCTTGACCACGGCTCCGCCCTCCCGACACGATGACTACTGGACCAGGTGACTAGTCAAGTAGTGGGGATGCGGGCGATGGCACTGCCGAAGTACGACCAGATCGCGGCTGACATCCGTGGGCGCATTGTCCGAGGGGAGTTGAAGGCCGGAGACGCGCTCCTTTCGGAGCAGGAACTGACTGAGCGCTGGAAGGTCAGTCGCGGGACGGTGACCAAGGCACTCGGACTGCTGCGACAGGAAGGTCTGATCGAAACCCGGCAGGGTGCGGGTTCGAAGGTCAAGGAGCGGGCGCCGCTGGCACGCACCGCTGCGGAGCGTTACCGGACGGCGGTGGAGACCGGGAACATCTACACGGCGGGTGAGTACGCGGAGATCGTCTCGGCCGAGATGGTCGTGGCGCCCGAGGATGTGGCCGGCGCGCTGGGCGTTGAGCCGGGTGATCGGGTCGCGCGCAGGCAGCGTGTGACCTTCGAGGGCGAGGTCCCAACGGCAACATCAATTTCGTGGTTCACGGCCGAGGTCGCTGAGGCCGCACCGCGTCTGTTGCTGCGTGAGCGTATCCGTGAGGGCACGACGCGGTATGTGGAGATGCAGACGGGCCGTCGGCCGCACAGTGGTCGCGATCTGTGGACCTCCCGGCTGGCGAGCGATGAGGAGTTGGCGCTGCTGCGCCTTGAGGGGCCGGCTGCCGTGTCGGAGTCCCGGCATCACGCGTACTGCAGCGAGGGCAGGCCGCTGACGTACGAGGTCGGGATCACGCCAGGCGGGCGCTGGGCGCGCACGGAAGAGTATTCGATGGAGGCGTAATTGTCCGAATGCTCGTCACAACCCCCGTCACTCGACGGGGGTTGTTTCGTGTCGCACCTCTTGAATTGACTAGTCAACCAGTCGACCATTCAAATATCACCAGTCGGACGCGAGGTGCGCCATGTCGATGACGATTCAGGTTTACACCGTGAACCCGGACACCGGGGAGCGAACGGTCAAAGTCCGTACGTACACAGTCTTAGAGTCAGAATCTCCGGACCTCAGGGGCGCGTGGCCGCCCTGCAACTGCCCCATGCCGGCTTGCCACCTGCGCCGACACGCGATGCAGGAGGCCGGGGTCGCGAACTCCGACGCGGCGCCTCCGCCCCCTGCTGTGAAAGGACGCTGAGTTGACAGGTCATGGCACGAAGACGGCGAAGACGGCACCGCGACACGAGGTACGGGCCGACCAGGATAAGTTGGGTCGGCACCTGTCCAAGATCCGGGCCCTGGACACCGATTGGGCTGCGGCGTTCACCGCAGTCGATCGGGCAGACTTTCTGCCGCCGGTGATGTGGGTGGACGATCCCGTGACGGGGGTCGTCCGCGTCAATCGGTACGTCGAGGCCGAGCGCTGGTACCGGTACGCCGACAGCGACTGTCCGATCGCTGCCCGGCGGGATGATGTACCCCGCTTGACGTCCATGCCGTCGGTGGCGTTGGCCATGCTGCGTGACTCGATGTACGGCCGGGGATGCGGGTGTTGCACGTCGGTACGGACACGGGGTGGGTGGCCGGGCTGCTGGCGCATCGGCGGGGGTCCGCATGCGTCGTGTCCGTGGAAGCGGACGGGCGGGTGTCCGATGCCGCACGACGGCGGTTGCACGCGGCTGGGTTGCGGCCCACGGTGCTGCACGGGGACGGGACGGCCGGGGACCCGGTGGGGGCGCCGTTCGACCGGGTGATGGCCACGTGTGGGGTGCGGTCGGTTCCGGGCGCTTGGGTCGAGCAGGTGCGGCCCGGTGGTGTCATCCTGGCGCCCTGGGGGACCCCGTTCAGCGGGCAGCGGGCCCCGGTGAAGCTGGTCGTGGGGTGCGAGGGGAGGAGCGCCCGCGGCGACTTTCTGCGCCTTCCGGAATTGATGCGGGTGCGCGGGCCGTCAGGGCCGTGGCCGCGGCATGCGGTGTACGTGCGTGAGCCCTGGCCCGTCTCGGTGCGCCGGACGCGCACCCCGCTGGGGGCGGCGGATCTGACCGGTCGCGGGCCGTATCCGGTCCAGGGTTTCGTGCTCGGGCTGACGGTTCCCGCAACGACGCATAGCGTTCGCCGTCTCACCGACGGGAGCGTCGTGTCCTGGTTCTACAGCCTGGGCCGTGACCGCTCGTGGGCCAGAGTCTCCTGGGCCGGTGACGGCGGGCCGGGTGTGGTCTGTCAGTGGGGTGGACGTTCACTGTGGGACGAGGTGGAAGAGGCGCTCGGCTGGTGGGAGTCCGAAAAACGGCCTTCCGCCGACTGCTTCGGTCTGACTGTCGGCGTGGACGGCAGCCAGGCCGTATGGCTGGACGAACCGCGCCACACGATGCCTCCGGTACTGCACTGAACCCATGCTCCGCCCGGGCCCCCGGCCCTCCGCCCCCGGCCGTCCGCGCGGTGTGCGGTGCGGCCGGGCGAGGGGCGGGGGTCAGGGGCGGGTGGTTTTGCCGTCTAGCCAGAGGGTGGCGGACCCGTCTCGGTGCGGGCCCGTGGAGCCGACGTGGTTGGCGTCGATCTGCGGGCCCTTCTTGATCACGTGCACCAGGGTCATACCATGGCCGCGCCCGAGGTCGTAGTCCTCCCTCAGCCACGCCAGTACCGGGCCCGCCTTGGTCGCCGGGTCGTCGAACCCGCGAGCCGGTGCCAGCTCGATGAACTGACGCGGGGTGAGGCCGGTCTTCTCCTCAATGTTGTCCAAATATGCCTGAAATGACATCGGGGCTACTCCCGTTTCGTCGGTTGTCCGCGTCGCTGGCGGTAACAACCACGATGCCCCGATGTCCCTTCGGGCCGGCAAGGACGCCGGTGCGGCGCGTCAGTGCGGCAGGACCACCACGTGCGCCGCCTGTTCGCGTTCCGCCGAGGCCAGCATGGCGGCGCGGACCACCTCCGCCTGCTGCTCCAGTGCCTCGCGCAGCCCCCGCGGGGTGACGTGGACGACCGTGATGCCCAGGCGCTCCAGGGTCTCCCGCTTCTTCGCGTACTGGGACCACAGCGCCCGGTCGTCGTGGGAAGCGCGGCGCGGGGTGCGGGCGTCGATCTCGACGGCGACCGCGTGGTCCGGCCAGTAGGCGTCGACGCCGCCGAGGTGGGGGCCGCCCGGCAGGCGGAGGTCGACGTTCCAGAGGGGGTCGGGCAGGGCGTGGGTGTGGACCATGTCGTACAGCCGGCCCTCGGCCAGCGCGCGGCCCTCGGCGATCAGGGTGTCGACCGCGTCGATCACGTGCGGGCGGCCCAGCAGCCGGGCCCGGCTCAGCTCCCGTACCACCGATGCCGCTTCGCAGTGCCCGCCGCGGACCGCCTCCGTCAGCAGCCGGTGCACGTCGGCGGCGTCGGTGAGCTCCGCGACCGTGTCGGCGAGGGCGCGGGGGACCGGGGCCACGGGCAGGCCGGTGATGCGGTCGGGGCGGGGGAGGGTGTGGGCCGGGACTCGGCGGCGAGGGTACGCATCGCCAGCTCGCCGACCTCGGCGACCGGACCGCCTTCGGCGTCGTAGAGCGTGATTTCGACGGTGTCGGGGCCGACAAGGGCCGCCTTGACGCGCAGGTGGGTGGCTGCGGTGGCGTGCAGCGAGACTTTGGACCACGAGAACGGCACCCGGATACCGGCATCGGAGTCGTTGCGGGTGTCGACGAGGAGGGTGTGCAGGGCGGAGTCGAGAAGGGCCGGATGGAGACCGAAGGCGTCGGGCCCGTGCTCGCCGGAGTGCTCCTCGGGCAGCACGACCTCCGCGTAACGGGTCGAGCCGTCCCGCCACAGAGCGGTCAGACCGCGGAAGCCGGAGCCGTACTCGTAGCCCTGCTCGGCCAGCTGGTCGTAAGCCCCGGTCAGGTCTACGGCCTCGCCCCCCGCGGGCGGCCACGCGCCCTGCCACGGCTCGCCGGCCGTGTCGTCGGCGGTGGAGGTGAGGCGGCCGGTGGCGTGCCGGGTGAACGGACGGTCCGTATCGCCGTCGGGGCGGGCGTGCACGATGACCGTACGAGCCGACCCCCCACCCTCCGCGGGGTCGACGGTGACCTGAATCTGCACTCCGGCCGCCTCGGGCAGCTCCAACGGCGCTTCGAGAGTGAGGTCTTCGAGGACCGGGCACCCGGCCTCATCCCCGGCCCGCAGCGCCATCTCCACCAGCGCAGCCCCCGGCACCAGCACACGGCCCTGAATACGGTGCCCGGTCAGCCAGCCGTCACCCGCACGGGAGATACGACCCGTCAGCACCACCGCACCTGACGACGCGACCGTCACCGCCGCGCCCAGCAGACCATGCCCGAACGCGCCCAGGCCCAGACCCGCCGGGTCGCCGCTCGACGCCCGGCCGTTGAGCCAGTAGCGGCGGCGCTGGAACGCGTACGTCGGCAGCGCGACCCGCCGCCCCCGGACCCCGCCGAACACCGCACGCCAATTCACCGGCACCCCAGCCGAGAACGCGGCACCGACGCCGGACATCAGTTCACCGGCGGCACGGGAATCCTCGTGAGCAAATTCCTTGTCGCCTTCCCGAGGCGCACGGGAGAGGGCGATCCAATCGACAGGCTCGTCCGGGAGGCATTCCTGTCCCATGGCGGTCAGGACCGGGGCGGGCCCGACCTCCACGAATACGGAGACGCCGGTTCGAGCCGCCGACTGCAAGCCGTCCGCGAAGCGGACGGCTTCGCGGACGTGCCGGACCCAGTACTCCGGATCGCACACCGTCTCCGCAGCGGCGACCCCACCCGTGACGTTCGAAACCAGGGACAGCACGGGAGCGTGGTACTCAACGTCCTCGGCCACCCGGTGGAAGTCCGCGAGCATCGGCTCGATCAACGGCGAGTGAAACGCATGAGACACCCGGAGACGACGCGCCTTGCCGCCCTCCGCCTCCCAACGCGACACCAACCCCTCGATCTCCCCCTCATCACCGGAAATGACCACCGATCGGGGCCCGTTCACCGCCGCCACATCAACCCGGGCACAGCCCTCCAGCAGAGCGTTGACCTCATCCAGGCTGCCGCGCAGCGACACCATCGCACCACCCGACGGCAGCGCATCCATCAACCGCCCACGGGCAGCCACCAGACGACAAGCGTCCGCAAGCGACCACACACCCGCACAGTGCGCGGCGGCCAACTCGCCCACCGAATGCCCCACGAGAACACCCGGCTCCACACCCCACGCACGAAGCTGACGGAACATCGCCACCTCGAACGCGAACAACCCCGCCTGCGTGAACTCCGTCCGGTCCACCAGCCCGCCGTCCCGCGCGGCCAGCACCTCGCCCAGGGGCCGGCTCAACAGCCCGTCGAACCCCGCGCAGACCTCCTCGAACGCCTCCCGGAAGACCGGGAAACCGGTCAGCCCCGACCCCATCCCCGGCCACTGCGCACCCTGACCGGTGAACAGGAACCCGACACCGCCCGCCGAAGCGGGGGACCGCTCGGAGCCGTCGGCCGCCACCCGCGCCAGTGCCCTCGTCAACTCCTCGATGCCGGAGCCCGTGACCACTGCCCGGTAGTCGCCCGTCGACCGTGACAGCAGCGCCGTCCCGACATCGACCGGGGACACCTCTCCCCCGGCCTGCGCGACGAACTCCCCCAACCGCGCAGCCTGCGCGCGCAGCGCCTCCGCACTACGCGCCGACACCACCCACGGCACCACCGGAAGCTCACCCGAACCGGACTCCGCGACAGGCGCCCGCTCCTCCTCCGCGGCGGCCTCCAGGATCACGTGCGCGTTCGTGCCGCTGATACCGAACGACGACACCGCCGCACGCCGCGGCTCCCCCGTCTCCGGCCACTCCCGCGCCTCCGTCAGCAACGAGACCGCACCCGCGTCCCAGTCCACGTGCGTGGTGGGCTGATCGACGTGCAACGTGCGCGGAAGGCCCCCGCGGCGCATCGCCTCGACCATCTTGATGACGCCCGCGACACCGGCCGCGGCCTGCGTGTGCCCGAGGTTCGACTTCAGCGACCCCAGCCAGAGCGGCTGTTCCGCGGTGTGTTCACGGCCGTACGTCGCGAGCAGCGCCTGCGCCTCGATGGGGTCCCCGAGCTTGGTCCCGGTCCCGTGCGCCTCCACGGCGTCCACCTGCCCGGCGCTGAGTCCGGCGCTGGCCAGGGCCTGCTGGATGACCCGCTGCTGGGACGGCCCGTTCGGCGCCGTCAGACCATTCGACGCCCCATCCTGGTTCACCGCGGAACCCCGCAGCACGGCCAGCACCTCGTGCCCCTGCCGCCGCGCCTGAGACAACCGCTCCACCAGCAGCAGCCCCACACCCTCACTCCACCCCGTACCGTCCGCACCCTCCGCAAACGCCTTGCACCGGCCGTCGGGCGACAGCCCACGCTGCCGCGAGAACTCCAGGAACATTCCGGGAGAGCCCATGACGGTGACACCGCCGACGAGCGCCTGGTCGCACTCCCCGTTCCGCAGGGCCTGGGCAGCCAGGTGGACGGCGACCAGCGACGACGAGCACGCCGTGTCGATCGTCACCGCCGGGCCTTCGAGCCCGAACGCGTACGCCACCCGCCCCGACAGGACGCTTACCGTGGTGCCGGTGAGCAGGTGCCCGTCGTGGCCGTCGTGGCCGTCTGCGAGGCGGGGCCCGTACTCCTGCGCGGTGGCGCCGATGTAGACGCCGGTGCGGCTGCCGCGCAGGCTGTCGGGATCGATACCCGCACGCTCACACGCCTCCCACGACGCCTCCAGCACCAACCGCTGCTGCGGATCCATCGCCAACGCCTCACGCGGCGACACACCGAAGAACTCCGCATCAAACTCCCCCGCATCATGCAGAAAACCCCCATGACGCGCATACGACTTCCCCGACCTACCCGGATCCGCATCAAACAGATCCGCACCCCAACCACGATCGACCGGAAACTCCGAAACCCCCTCACGCCCCGACCACACCATCTCCCACAACTCCCCAGGAGACCCCACACCACCCGGATACCGGCACGCCATCCCCACCACCACCACCGGATCATCCGCATCCACGGCGGTTGCCGTGGTCGCGACGCCGTCTTCGGCGCCGGTGAGGCGGGCGTGGAGGTGGGCGGCGAGGCGTTCGGGGGTGGGGTGGTCGAAGAGGACGGAGCTGGGCAGGTCGAGGCCGGTGGCGTCGGCCAGCCGGTCCCGGAGGGTGACGGCGGAGATCGAGTCGAAGCCCAGGTCGCGGAAGGCGCGCCGTACTTCGACGGCCGACGCGTCGGCGTATCCGAGGACGCCGGCGGCCTCGCCCGCGACGAGCGCGAGGGCCTCCGGCAGGCCGGCGCCTGAGGCGGGGTCAGCGGTGGCGGGAGTTGTCGTGGCGGCAGGGGCCGACGCCTGCGTACGCGCCTCGCCGGGACCGTCGGCCGGGCGTACCGCCGCGGTCTGCTTCTCCCCTGTCAGCCAGTGCCGCTCACGCTGGAACGCGTACGTCGGCAAGTCGACATGCCCGGTGCCCGTGCCCTGGAAGACGGCTGACCAGTCGACGGCGACGCCGTGCAGGTGGGCCCGTACGACCGCGGTCAGCACCTCGCGGGCTTCGGGGGTGCCGCCGCGGCGCAGCGGTACGGTCACGGCGCTCGGCAGGCAGTCCTTGGCCATGGCGGACAGGACCCCGTCGGGCCCGATCTCCACGAGCGTGGTGACGCCGGCCGCGCCCAGCCAGCGCACGCCTTCGTGGAAGCGCACGGTCCTGCGGACGTGCCGCACCCAGTAGCCGGGGTCGCAGATCTCGTCGGCGCCGACCTCCTGTCCGTCGAGGTTGGACACGATCGGGATGCGCGGCGGGCGGAAGTCCAGTTCGGCGGCGACGGCCGCGAAGTCGGCGAGCATGCCGTCCATGTGGGCGGAGTGGAAGGCGTGGCTCACCCGCAGCCTGCGCGTCTTCCAGTCCCGCTCCGCGCACACCGCGGCCAGGCGTTCGACGGCCTCGGCGTCGCCCGAAACGACGGTGGCCGCGGGGCCGTTGACCGCGGCGACGTCCAGCCCGGCCAGGGCGTCAGGGCGGGTGAGCAGTGCGTCGACCTCGTCGGCCGGTGCGCGGACGGACAGCATCGCGCCGCCCTCCGGCAGCGCCTGCATGAGCCCGCCGCGGGCGGCGACCAGGCGGCAGGCGTCGGGCAGGGTGAGTACGCCGGCGACGTGGGCGGCGGCGAGTTCGCCGATGGAGTGGCCGGCCACCACGTCCGGGCGCATGCCCCAGCTCTCCAGCAGCCGGAAGAGGGCGACCTCGAAGGCGAAGAGCGCCGGCTGCGCGTAGACCGTGCGGTGCAGCTCCGGGTCGTCGTCGGCGAACATCACGTCGCGCAGCGGGCGGTCGACGTACGGCGCGAGCGCGACGTCGAGCGCGGTGCACAGCTCGTCGAGTGCGGCGCGGAAGACGGGCCAGGTCGCGTACAGCTCGCTGCCCATGCCCGCGCGCTGGCTGCCCTGGCCGGCAAAGAGGTGCGCTACGCGGCCGTCGCGGACGGTGGCGCGCAGGATGCCGGAGGCGGGGGTGTCGTCGGCGAGCGCCGCCAGGCCGGCGAGGAGGGCGTCGGGCGTCCCCTGCGCGGCGGGAGCCGTAGCCTCGGCGGGGGT
>NZ_JACBXC010001000.1 GCF_013870535.1 Streptomyces phytophilus
CGAACGCCGTGGTGCCCGCCGTCAGCCCCACCGCGTCGCTGAGGTACCCGGCGGCGACCGGCAGCACCCCGGCCATCAGGTAACCGCCGCCGGTGAGTGCCGCGTTGGCCTCGGCGAGCCGGGTGGCGGATATCCGGGCGCTGAGGGTGCTGAGCCCGCCGAGCTGCGCGCTGCCCTGGCCGAGCCCGGCGAGCACGGCGGCGGCGAGGAGCAGCGGCACCGAGGTGACGGCGGTGGCCAGCACCAGCGCCGCCATGCCCGCGGTCGTCAGTACGGCGCCGAGCGCGAAGAGGACGCGTACCCGCAGGGTCCGCACCGCGAACTGCACGCCGGTCGCCGCCGCGAAGAGCAGGAAGATCATGCCGCCGGCGAGCGCGCGGTTGTCGCTGTCCAGCAGCTCGGCCAGCAGGGACGGGCCGAGGGCCAGCACGAAGCCGGTGGCGGTCATGCCCGGGGCGAGGACGGCGAGGCTGAGCAGCAGCGTGCGGCGGTGCGGGCGGGGGACGGACGGGATGCGCACGAGCCGGCGCGCACGCCGGGACGCCGGATCCGCTACGCCCCCACTCCCCGGCTCCGCATCCGCCGCCCCGCCCGGATCCTCCCCCGGCCGGGCCAGCGGCATCCGCACCACCACCGCCAGCGCGACCAGCAGCAGCCCCGCCTGCACGACGAACACCAGCCTCGTGGGATGCGGCAGCGCCTCCGACAGCACCCCGGCGAGCATCGGCCCCAGCGCCGCCCCGCCGACCATCGACGCGGACGCCACCAGCCCGCCGAACTGCTTCTGCCCCGGCGGCGCGAGGTCGGCCACCGCCGCCATCCCCGCCGCCAGTACCGCGCCCACCGCGAACCCGCTGAGCAGCCGCGCCACGCCCAGTACGGCGACCGACTCGGCGGTGGCGAAGAGCACGGCGGCGGTGAGCGACAGCGCCAGCCCCGGCAGCAGCACCGGCTTGCGGCCATACCGGTCGGCGAGGGTGCCGGCGAACGTCAGGGTGACGAGCAGGCCGCCGATGTACGCGGCGTAGATCAGCGTGATCGTGGCGGCAGAGAAGCCGAACCGGCCCTGCCACAGCACGTACAGCGGCGCGGGCTCGTTGGACAGGGCGAGCGCGGCGACGACGGGCCAGGCGGCGAGCCACATCCACCGCCGCGAGCCGCCCGGCGGCCGGCCGGCCGCGGGCGCGGGGACGCCGAGGGCGCCGAGGGCTGGGTCCGTGCGGCGGGCGTCGGCCGTCATGCGCGCTCCTCGGCAGGGTCGGCCGACACTGTACGAGATCGTCCGCGCGGGCTGAAGTGCGGGTGGCGGCCCGGGAGTCCGCGGGACGCGCGGCGCCGGCCCCGTCAGTTTCCCTATTATTTCGATCGACATGATAGGGAAGAGCGGTGACCGGCAACGACAGGGACAGCCCCGGCACTGCCCGGGACCCGTACTTCGACAACGCCAAGTTCCTGGCGGTGGTGCTCGTCGCGTGCGGGCACGCCTGGGAGCCGCTGGTGGACGGCAGCCGGGCGGTGGCCGCGGCCTACGAGACCGTCTACGCCTTCCACATGCCCGCGTTCGTGCTGATCTCCGGCTACTTCTCCCGGGGCCAGGACGGCTCGCCGCGGCGGGCCAGGGGGCTGATCACCGGCCTCCTGGTGCCGTACCTGGTCTTCGAGATCGCGTACACGCTCTTCGGCCGCGTGGCCGGCGGCAACCAGAGCCCCTTCAGCCTGCTCGACCCCTGGGGCGTGACGTGGTTCCTGCTCGCGCTGTTCGTCTGGCGGCTGTCCGTACCGCTGTGGCAGGTGCTGCGCCGGCCGCTGCCGGTGGCCCTGGCCGTCGCGGCGCTCGCCACCGCCACCCCCGACATCGGCAACGACCTCGATCTGCAACGCGTCCTGCAGCTCCTGCCGTTCTTCGTGCTCGGGCTGACCTGCGATCCGGCGCGGCTGCGGCTGCTGCGGCGGCGCGAGGCGCGGCTCCTGGCCGCCCCGGTGCTCCTCGCCGCGCCGGTGGCCGCGTACCTCCTCGGCCCGCACACCGACCGGCGCTGGCTCTACCGCAGCACCGCCGCCCAGGAGATCGGCCACTCCGGCGGCTTCGGGCTGCTCGCCGCGCCCGTGCTCTTCTTCTGCTCGCTGCTGCTGGTCGCGGCGTTCCTCGCCTGGGTGCCGGGACGGCGCCTGCGGTGGACCGTGCTGGGCGCGGGCACGCTCTACGGCTACCTGCTGCACGCCTTCGCCACCCAGGGGGCCCGCTACGGCGGCTGGTACG
>NZ_JACBXC010001001.1 GCF_013870535.1 Streptomyces phytophilus
CGCGGGACGCGGCGACCTCCACCGTCAGCCCGAACCGGTCGAGCAACTGCGGGCGCAGCTCGCCCTCCTCCGGGTTCATGGTGCCCACCAGCAGGAAGCGCGCCGCGTGCCGCACGGAGACGCCCTCGCGCTCCACATGGTTGGCGCCCATCGCCGCCGCGTCCAGCAGCAGGTCGACGAGGTGGTCGTGGAGCAGGTTGACCTCGTCCACGTACAGCACGCCGCGGTGCGCCCGGGCCAGCAGCCCCGGCTCGAACGTCTTCCTGCCCTCGGCCAGCGCCCGTTCGATGTCCAGCGCCCCCGCGAGCCGGTCCTCCGACGCACCCACGGGCAGCTCCACCATCCGCGCCGCGCGCGCACCGTCCGTGCGCGCCGCCTCGTGCGGCCCGTCCGGGCAGCCGGAGTCGGGCGCGGCCGGGTCGCAGGAGAAGCGGCAGCCGGGTACGACGGCGAGGTCGGGGAGCAGCGCGGCGAGGGCTCGTACGGCGGTCGATTTCGCCGTCCCCTTCTCGCCCCGCACGAGCACCCCTCCGACCGCCGGGGACACCGCGTTGAGCAGCAGCGCGAGCCGGAGGTCGGCCATGCCGACGACGGCGGTGAACGGATAGTGCGGCGCACCGGTGTTCATGCGCGGACCCCTCCAACGGGTGATATGACGGTCAACTGCTGTGATACAGGGCCGAAACCTGCCAACGTGTACGTGCCGGGCGTGGAGCGGACTTGCACGGTCCGCGTCCTGTGGGTCATTCCTCCCCCTCCAGATCGCCCTCAAGTTCGAGGTAGATCTCGCGGAGCCGGGCCAGGGTCCGCTGGTCCGGCTCCGCCCACAGGCCCCGCTCGGCCGCCTCCAGCAGCCGTTCGCCGATCCCGCGCAGCGCCCACGGGTTGGCGCGCCGCATGAACTCCTGGTTCTCGGCGTCGAAGACGTACTCGGCGGCGAGCTTCTCGTACATCCAGTCGTCCACCACGCCCGCGGTCGCGTCGTAGCCGAAGAGGTAGTCGACGGTGGCGGCCATCTCGAACGCGCCCTTGTAGCCGTGCCGCCGCATCGCCGCCGTCCAGCGCGGGTTCACCACCCGGGCGCGGAACACCCGGTGCGTCTCCTCGCCGAGCGTGCGCGTCCTCACCTGCTCGGGCACCGCGCTGTCGCCGATGTACGCCGCCGGCGAACCGCCCGTCAGGTGGCGGACCATCGCCACCATGCCGCCGTGGTACTGGAAGTAGTCGTCGGCGTCGGCGATGTCGTGCTCGCGCGTGTCGACGTTCTTCGCCGCCACCTGGATCCGCCGGAACGCCGCCTCCATGTCGCCCCGCGCCGCCCGGCCGTCGAGCCCGCGGCCATAGGCGTAGCCGCCCCAGACCGCGTAGACCTCCGCGAGGTCCGCGTCCGAGCGCCAGTTGCGGGCGTCGATCAGCGGCAGCAGACCCGCGCCGTACGCGCCGGGCTTGGAGCCGAAGATGCGGGCGGTGGCGCGGCGGCGGTCGCCGTGGACGGCGGTGTCCTCGTCCGCGTGCGCCCGTACGAAGTTGGCCTCCGGCGGCTCTGCCAGCTCCGCGACCGCGCGCACCGCGTCGTCCAGCAGACCGACGACGTGCGGGAAGGCGTCGCGGAAGAAGCCGGAGATGCGTACCGTCACGTCGATGCGCGGCCTGCCCAGCTCCGCGTGCGGCACCACCTCGAAACCCGTCACCCGCCGCGAGGCGTCGTCCCACACCGGCCGGCAGCCCAGCAGCGCCAGGATCTCCGCGATGTCGTCGCCCTGGGTGCGCATGCAGGACGTGCCCCAGACCGTCAGCCCCACGGACTTCGGGTACGCGCCGTGGTCGGCGAGGTGGCGGGCGAGGAGGGAGTCGGCGAGGGCGCTGCCGACGTCCCAGGAGAGCCGGGAGGGAATGGCCTTGGGGTCGACGGAGTAGAAGTTGCGGCCCGTCGGCAGCACGTTGACCAGGCCGCGGGTGGGGGAGCCGGACGGCCCCGCCGGGACGTAGCCGCCGTCGAGCGCGTGCAGGACGTTGCCGATCTCGTCGCTCGTACGGCGCAGCCGCGGGACGAGTTCGGTGGCCGCGAACTCCAGCACCCGCACGGCGTCGGGGCACTCGGCCCCCAGCACCTCCGCCACGGCGGGACCGGCGGCCCCGGCCGACCAGTCCCTCGCCTCCATGAACTCCGCGAGGCCGCGCGCCTGGGACTCCAGCACGTCGATGGCGTCGGAAGCGGTACGCAGGGCCGGCGGCCGCCGCTCCGCGGCAGTGGCGGT
>NZ_JACBXC010001002.1 GCF_013870535.1 Streptomyces phytophilus
CGGGGGCGGCCGGCGAGGCGCCGGGTGCCGGCGGCGAGGATGGGCCCGGGAACGGGCCTGAGAGCGCGCCTGAGGACGGCGAGGGCAGCGGTGAGGTCCCTAGTGAGGTCGGCGGCGAAGGGGAGCGCGGTGGTCGCGTCTAGGCGTACGGAAGGGACGTCCGCGATACGCGGGCGGGAGGGCCGGACGGCGTCCCGTACCCCGGGGCCGTACCGGCGCCGGACGGTGACCCGTGCGCGCCGGTACGCCACCGCCGCGCTGCTCGGCTCCTTTCTGCTCCTCGCCGGCTGCGCGTCCATGCCCGACAGCGGGGGCGTGCACCAGGTGCCGCTGTCGGAGCAGCGGGAGGATCCCCGCGCGCGTACGTACGCGGAGCGGCCGGAGCCCGGTGCCACGCCGCAGCGCATCGTGTCCGACTTCCTGGAGGCCCTGCGCAGCGACGACTACGCCACCGTCGCCAAGGCGTATCTGACGAAGAAGGCGCGCACGTGGACCCCGGGCGAGACCATCGTGCTCGCCGAGGCGCCCTCGGTGGAGCCGGAGCAGACGACCGGGCCGAAGCCGGTGACCGAGGACAAGAGAAGCTCGGTGGTCGTCCGGCTGCAGGGCGACAAGGTCGCGTGGCTCAACGAAGCGGGCACGTACACGCCGGACGAGCGCCCGTACAGCCTGAACGTCGAGCTGTCGAAGGAGCCGAAGTCGGGGCAGTGGCGGATCGCGGATCCGCCGCGGGGGCTGGTGATCAGCCGGGCGGACTTCGAGCGGACCTTCCAGCCGACCAGTACGTACCACTTCACGGCGCGCAGCAGGGACACGCTGGTGGCCGACCCCGTGTACGTACGGCGGCGGATCGATCCCGTGACGGACGCGGTGCGCACGCTGCTCGACGGGCCGGGCGGTCTGATCGGGTCGGTGACGGAGACGACGTTCCCCGCGCGGACCACGCTGGCGAAGAACCAGCGGCTGGCGGTCGACGAGGAGGGCACGCTGCGGGTGCGGCTCGCGCTGGAGACGAAGCCGGGGCTGCACACGTGCGAGCGGATGGCGGCGCAGGTGCTGCACACCGCGGAGAGCCAGGAGGGCGTGCGCGTCGACGACGTGGAGCTGCTGACGGCCAGGGACACCAAGATGTGCGACCTGAGCGCGGCGGCGGGCGAGCGCTATGCGCCGGACCGGCTGGCGCGCCATCCCGCGTCGCTGTACTTCATCGACGGCAAGAACCGGCTGGTACGGACCCCCTCGGGGCCGGAAGGTGGCGAGGCGGGCCCGGCGACGGTGATCAGCCCGCTCGGCGACGGCAAGCCGGCGTTCGGGTCCGCGGCGGTGGCCCGGTCGGAGAAGAAGGCGGCCGGGGTGACGGCCACGGGGCGGTCGCTGTACGTGTCGTCGCTGGACGAGTCCTCGTCGCTGGGGGAGCCGCTGCTGACCAGCGATGCCACCGAGGCGCAGGCCGAGCGCGGCGACGGGCTGACGGCGGCGAGCTGGGACGGGCTGGGCGACCTGTGGGTGGCCGACCGGGTCGGCGGCGAGTCGCGGCTGTACTGGATGGCGGGCGGCGCCGGGGACCCGGTGCGTATCGACGTCACGGGGCTGGAGGGGCGGATCGAGGCGCTGCGGATGTCGGCCGAGGGGGCGCGGATAGCGCTGGTCGTCAGCGAGGGCGAGGAGAGCCGGCTGGTGCTGGGGGCGGTGTCGGTGGAGGACGGTGTGCCGGTGGTGGCGCAGTTGCGCGACACGGGGGCGCTGGAGGAGGTGCGGGCCGTGTCGTGGGCGGGCGAGAGCCGGCTGCTGGTCGTGGGGCGTGAGTCCGAGGGCGTGCAGCAGATGCGGCTGGTGTCGACGGACGGGTCGGTGCCGCCGGCGGCGGAGCTGGGGCAGGGGCTGACCGGGGTGACCGCGGTGGCGGCGGCGGAGGACGGTACGAAGCCGCTGGTGGCGGCGACGGAGGACGGGATCGTGCGGCTGCCGCAGAACGCGTACTGGAAGGCGGTGCTGGGCGGCGAGGGCGGCACGGCGCCGGTGTATCCGGGGTAGGGCCGGGGGCTGCCACGGGTTTTGCCGCGGCGTTCTGCTGCCGGGTTGTCCACAGGCGGGCGGTTGTCCACAGGGGTCGCGGGTGCCGGTGGCGGCGGGCATGGTGGACGCATGCGGGGGACAGGGCGGGAACTGGCGGGGTTGGTGCTGCCCGCCGGCTGCGCGGGATGCGGGGCCGGGCGGGGTGCGGGGGCGCTGTGCGCGGGGTGTGCGGCGGAGCTGA
>NZ_JACBXC010001003.1 GCF_013870535.1 Streptomyces phytophilus
GGGAGAGGTCCGTCGGCGAGTCGGCGAAGAGCACCTGCTGCCCGGCGCGGTCCGGCAGGTAGTCCGCCACCCCCGCCGACGACCCGACGCCGAGCACCATCGACACCACCAGCACGAACGGGATCAGAATGCCGAGTACGGCGATACCGCTGCGCAGCACGGCGGCGAGCCCCGCGGCGAGCAGCGCCATGAGCGTGAGGTAGACGGCGCCACCCACGACGCCGAGCAGCGCGCCGTCGTCGCCCGGGCCCAGGGCCCGGTCGCCGAGCGCCGCGCCGCCGACCAGGAACGACAGCAGCGTCGTGGGCAGCGCGACGGCGAACGTGAGCCCGCCGACGTGGGCGAGCTTGGCCGCGTAGAGCAGCCCGCGCCGCGGCACGGCGGCCAGCGTGGCGCGGATCAGCCCGCTCTGGTACTCGGACGACACCGCGAGCGTGCCGAAGACGATCGCGGCGATCTGGCCGGGGCCCACCCCGGTGAGGACGGAGAACAGCGGGTCGAAGTCGCCGTCGACGGTCTCGGCGCCGCCGAGGGCGGCGCTGGCGAGGATCCCGAAGCCGGCGGTGACGAGCAGCACGCACGCCAGCGACCACACGGTGCCGCGCAGCGTCGTGATCTTGATCCACTCGGAGCGGAGTACGGCGGTGGCAGTCATCTCAGACCCCTCCCCCTGCGCGCCTCGGCGAGTTGGTACGACTCCGAAGAGTAACGCGGGTTACTGACATCGGAGGCTGAGGCTACGGTTGCCGCAGAGCTGGGAGGGAAGAAACTATCGCCCGGGGGTTGACATAGGTAGCGATACGGAAAAATCCCGCGAACCGCGAACCGCGAACCGCGAACCGCGAACCGCGAACCGCGAACCGCGAACCGCGAACCGCGAACCGCGAACCGCGAACCGCGAACCGCGAACCGCGAACCGCGAACCGCTGGCGCACGCTTCCTGCCGACCGCACCCTCGTCGCCGTAGCGCGCACGGTCACCTCCACCGTCCGCCTGCTTGAGACCCTGCCCTCCCTCCTCCGCGACGACCCGCGCGTGGACGTCGTCTTCGCCCTCGACCCCACCTCCGCCTTCCACCACGGCGTACGCGAGCTGCTGGCCACGGCCGACGCCCGCACCGTCCCCTGGGACGAACTCCCCGGGCTGGACTACCACGCCATCGTCACCGCCAGCGAGAACGCGGACCTCAGCCGCACCCGCGGCCCCGTCCTCGTGCTCCCCCACGGCGTGGGCTTCCACAAGTTCGTGCCCGACTCCCGCGGCTCCGGGCAGCGGCTCGCCGGGGTGGTCCCGGCCGCCCTGCTCCAGCAGGAGCGCGCGTGGTACGCGGTGTCGTACCCCGGGCAGGCGGACACCCTTCTCGCGCACGCCCCGCGCGCCGCCGCCCGCGTCGTCCACGCCGGCGACCCCTGCTACGACCGCCTCCTCGCCTCCGGCACGCTCCGCGACGAGTACCGCGCCGCCCTCGGCGTGCCCGCGGACGGCCGGCTCGTCGTCGTCAGCAGCACCTGGGGGCCGCAGTCGCTCCTCGGGCAGGATCCGGAGCTGCCGCTGCGGCTGCTCGCGGACCTGCCCGCCGACACCCACCGCGTCGCCCTCGTCACCCACCCCAACGTGCGCTCCGCCCACGGCTCCTGGCACCCGCGCACCGTGCTCACGGCAGCCCGCGAGGCCGGGCTGCTCCTCATCCCGCCCGCCCAGGGCTGGCAGGCGACGCTCCTCGCCGCCGACGCCGTCGTCGGCGACCACGGCTCCGTCACCTTCTACGCCGCCGCCCTCGGCATCCCCGTACTGCAGGCTGCGTTCGGCGACGAGGTGGTCCCCGGTACGCCCATGGCGGAGCTGGGCCGCACCGCCGTACGGCTCGACGCCTCCCGTCCCCTGCGCGCGCAGATCGACCGGGCCGTCGGGGAGCAGGACACCGAGAAGAGCGCGAGCGTGGCGGCGCAGGCGTTCCCCGCCCCCGGGCAGTCGCAGGCCCTGCTGCGAAGCGCGCTCTACCGCCTGCTCCACCTGCCGGAACCCGCCGGCGAGCCACCGCGGCCGCCCGCCTTCCCCCCTCCGCGCGCCGAGCCCCGCGACCTGCCCCCGGCCGATGCGGCCGACGTCGTACGGACCGCGGTGAGCGGCGCCGCGGACGGACACGCCGTCTCCGTCACCCGCTACCCCGCCGCGGCCGCCGCCCGCCACTTCGGGGACCATGCCGCGCCCGAGGGCCCGTACGCCTTCCGGCATCTGTCCTGCGAGGTACG
>NZ_JACBXC010001004.1 GCF_013870535.1 Streptomyces phytophilus
GTCGAAGTCCTCCGCCTTGGCCACCGCCGCCGGGTCCGGCCGCGGCTGGACGAGGCCGAGCCGCACCCCCGCGGAGTGGATCCGGTCCGGGATCGCGGCGACCGGCGTGGCGGTGACGACGAGCAGCCCGAAGATGGTCAGCAGCACCAGCAGCGGCAGCGCGAGCACGTCGCCGAGGGTGGTGACCAGCGGCCGCGAGACGGCCCAGCCGATGAACCCGCCGGAGTCCCTGATGGTCTGCGTGCCCTCGCCGCGCCCCGGGGTGCCGCAGGCCAGGTGCACGAGCCCGAGCACGCCGATGACCAGGGCGGACAGCCCGATGACGATGCGGCCGTTGGCCTCCGTCTTCTCCGGGTGGCGGATGAGGCGTACGGCGATGGTGGCGAGCAGTATCGGCACGAGCAGGTCGAGGCGGCCGAAGGCGCCGGTGACCAGGATCTCGACCAGCTCGCCCACGGGGCCCTTCAGGTTCGACCAGGTGCCGGCCGCGACGATCAGGGCGATGCCGAGCAGCAGCAGCGCCTGGCCGTCCTTGCGGTGGGCGGGGTCGAGTCCCTTGGCTCCGCGCCCTATGCCGCGGAAGAGGGCGCCGACAGTGCGGGCGAGGCCGAGCCAGATCGCGCGCAGCAGGCGCAGCACACCGGAGGTCGGCGAGGGGGCGGGCTTCTTGGCCGGCGCCTTCTTGGCCGCGCCCTTCGCCGGCGGCTTCCTGGCGGGTGCCTTTTTCGCGGGCGCCTTCTTCGCCGCGGGCTTTTTGGCCGTGCTACCTCCGGACCGCTGCCGGGAGTTGCCGCTGCCAGAGGTACGTGAGGCCATACGTGCGAGATTACCGGCAGCGCAGGCGCGGGACACGCAGGACGTGCAGGTACGCAGCCGCCGCGCACCCGGGCCCGGCCGGCCCGGCCCGGCTACTCCGCGTCGGGGCGGGAGCCGGGCTCCAGGGCGTCGATCGCCTTGCGCAGCCCGGTGAGTTTCCGCTCCAGGTGCGCCGCGGTGGCGACGACGGCGGACTCCGCGTTGGCCCCGCTGAGCTGCTTCGACAGCGCCTCGGCCTGCTCCTCGGCGGCGGCGAGCCGGGCGGACAGCTCGGCGAGCAGGCCGGTCTGCGCGGCCCCGTCGCCGTTGCCCTTCTGGGCGCCTTCGAGCTGCAGCCGCAGCAGGCCGGCCTGCTCGCGCAGCTGGAGGTTCTTCATGTACAGCTCGACGAAGACCGAGACCTTCGCCCGCAGCACCCAGGGGTCGAAGGGCTTGGAGATGTAGTCGACGGCTCCGGCGGCGTAGCCGCGGAACGTGTGGTGCGGGCCGTGGTTGATGGCCGTGAGGAAGATGATCGGGATGTCGCGGGTGCGCTCGCGGCGCTTGATGTGCGCCGCGGTCTCGAACCCGTCCATGCCCGGCATCTGCACGTCGAGCAGGATCACCGCGAAGTCCTCGGTCAGCAGCGCTTTGAGCGCCTCCTCCCCGGACGACGCCCGGACCAGGTGCTGATCAAGCGCGGAAAGGATGGCCTCCAGCGCCAGCAGATTCTCCGGCCGGTCATCGACCAGGAGAATCTTGGCCTTCTGCACCATGGCCTGCCCTCCTCGCCCCGGCGGTGTGCCGGTCCTCGTCGCCAAAGACGTGCCCACCGTGCCGCCCGCCCTCGTGCCGGTCATCGTATCCACACCCCGAGACTCGCCACACCCTGTCACCGAGTTGTCACTGCGTACACAGCGACAACGCGCCTGCGATCAGTTTGGTTCCCGGAATCCCGTGTTCTCACACGCATTTGGACACACTGAGTCATCAAAGAACAGTAATTCACGGCGATTTGACTACTCTCCGCTCATCCAGCCGGTCATTACGGCGAGCAATCTATCGGTATCCACCGGTTTGGTCACATAGTCCGATGCACCCGCTTCGATGCTCTTCTCCTTGTCGCCCTTCATCGCCTTCGCGGTCAGCGCGATGATCGGCAGCCCGGCGAACTGCGGCATCCTGCGGATCGCCTCCGTCGTGGCGTAGCCGTCCATCTCCGGCATCATGATGTCCATCAGCACCACGGCCACGTCCTCGTGCTGCTCCAGCACCTCGATGCCCTCGCGCCCGTTCTCGGCATACAGCACCGCGAGCCCGTGCTGCTCCAGCACGCTGGTCAGGGCGAAGACGTTGCGGATGTCGTCGTCGACGATGAGCACCTTCTCGCCGCGGAACGTCCCCCTGAAGCGCGGCGACGCCGCCCGCTGCGCCGCTTCCTCCGCCAGCCCGCC
>NZ_JACBXC010001005.1 GCF_013870535.1 Streptomyces phytophilus
CGTACGCCCTCACGCGCCCGCCGGCTCGCGGACGTTCGTCCGCACCCACTCCACCACTTCGGTCGTCGCCGCGCCCGGCGTGAAGATCTCCGCGACACCCAGCCCCTTCAACTGCGGGATGTCGTCGTCCGGGATGATGCCGCCGCCGAACAGCTTGATGTCCAGCGCGTCCCGCTCCCGCAGCAGCTCCACGACCTTCCCGAAGAGCGTCATGTGCGCCCCGGACAGGATGGAGAGGCCGATCGCCTCGGCGTCCTCCTGGATCGCGGTGTCGACGATCTGCTCGGGCGTCTGGTGCAGACCCGTGTAGATGACCTCCATACCGGCGTCGCGCAGCGCCCGCGCGATGACCTTGGCCCCGCGGTCGTGGCCGTCGAGTCCCGGCTTGGCCACCACCACGCGGATCGGACCGGTGCCACTCATCGCTGCCTCCATCGCGCGGTGCCGCGCGTTCGTGAGTCCTTCGAGGGTGTGAACGAACGTTATCCCCAGCATCGCGCACCCCGGCCGACCGCAACATCCTGGGAGGGGGAAATCACACGGCCGGCCAGCGGCAAATCGGACAGCCGTGGCCCCGGCCCTACCCTCGGGTACTCGAAAAATCGGGCAAGTGCCCCGAACGCGCCCCGGCGAAACCAAGGAAAGATTGTCGAGCCGTGGGACGCCCGGTACAGTCGCGGCAGTCTCCTGCTCCCGAGGCGAAAGAGAAGTGGTGAACGACCGTCCCCCGTCGGGCTTCCCCACCCCGGCCTCTCCCGCCGACGACGCATCCGCGTTCGGAAGCCTCGACGGCTACGGGTACGGCTACGACACCTCCGGCCACGGCGGCGGTTCCGGTGAAGAGCCTCTCCATCACGGCTATCAGGACTACGGCCGGAACTACGACGGCTACGACGCGGGCCACCCGGGCGCGTACGCCACCACCGGCTACGAGACCGGCGGCTATCTGACGCCCGACCCCGCCCCCTCGTGGGACACCGGCACGCAGTCCGCCGACTTCGGCGCGTACGGCGCCAACGGCCTGTACGGCACGGCCGATCCCTACGCCGCCGACCCGCACGCCTCCGGCGGCTACGACGTCTCCGCGCTCTGGTCCGAAGGCGCCACCGACACCCCGGCCGCCGGGGTTCCGACCGGCGGCATCCCGCGGCAGGCGGGCCCGGCCGACGACTACGGCTACCCCTCGGCGAGCGCCCCGACCGCGCAGTGGAACACCACGGGCGAGTGGTCGGGCTGGGACACCGGCACGCAGCACGAGGCCGTGCAGCACGAGGCGGCGCAGTACGAGGCGGCGCAGTACGACGGCACGCACTACGAGGCGGCCGTGCAGCACGAGGCCGTGCCGTACGACGGCACGCAGTACGACAGCACGCAGTACGACGCCGCGCAGTACGACTCCGCCGGCGGCTGGGACACCGGCCACTACGACCCCGCGGCGTACGCGGAGGCGGCCACGGACACCACCGCGATGTCGGGGGGGTACCCGGACGCCACGGCATACGCCGAAGCCACCGCGTACCCCGGGACGTTCACCGAGACGGCCGCCGCCACCGCCGCGTACGACGAGTACGCGGCCTACGCCCCGGCCGCCGCGAACGCCGCCCACGCCGACCCCGATTCGACCGCCTCCTGGGACTTCACCGCCCTCGTAGGGCTGGCGGGCGTCGAAGTCCCGGGTGGCGGCGCGGCCTTCGGCGTCGCGCTTCCAGGTGGAGGCGTAGACGACGACCTGCTCCGGGTCCAGCCGCAGGCACATGCTGTGCAGGAAGTTCTGGATGCCGCCGGGGCGGGGCGGGAAGTCGTTGGTGACGACGAGGGTCTTGTGCGGTGGCCTGCGGGTCGGTGGCTGGTGCGCCGGTGCCTTGTGCATCGGGGCCGACAGTACCGGGGCGGGCGGCGCCGGGGGCCTGCGGGCGGGCGGAGCCGTGTCGTAGTGTCGTCGGACGCACAGGTCCGACGCACACGGGGGCGGGGGCGGAGGTCGAGCCATGGCACGGGTCGCGGCGCCGGTCGCGGCGTGGGCGCTGACCCGCGCGGGCCTGCTGCTCCTCGTGCTCCAGGTGGTCGCGCTGCCGGGTCCCGACGTCACCAGCGACGTCGAGGTGATCTACCGCGGCTGGTACGAGGTCCTGCGCACCGGCACCTTCCCCGTCGACGACGTGAGCTGGCAGTACCCGCCGGGCGCGGCGCTGCCGGTGCTCTCCCCCGGGCTGCTGCCGTTCCTCGGCTACGCGCACGCCTTCTTC
>NZ_JACBXC010001006.1 GCF_013870535.1 Streptomyces phytophilus
CGGAGCTGCTGGCGCCGTTCCTGGTCGGGGGCGGCGAGGCGGACGCGCGGGGGCCCGTACCCGTACGCGCCGGGGGCGGTGCCGCGGCCGACGGGGCGCCGACTCCCGTACGGGGCGGGGGAGATGCGCGGTGAGCGGTCTTGTCCAGACCAGTGGAGTCGCGTGCGGACTTGATGGGCCATGCCCTCTTGACCGCGACCCGACAGCCGCTAAGGTCTAGACCAACACCGGTCGCCGACCCGCAGTCGACGGCGCGCGAACGCGGCGCGCGCGACGGCGACCCGCTGGACCAACCGTGGCCACATGCACGTCCTCCCACGTCACGCGAGCCCAGGAGTTGACATGCACACGAAGCGAAGACTGGCGGCAGCGGTCGGCGCGGCAGTCGCCCCCGTCCTGGCCCTGAGCCTGCCCGCCCCCTCCGCCAGCGCCCACGGGTGGGTCACGTCCCCGTCGAGCCGGCAGGACCAGTGCGCGGCGGGCGTCGTGAACTGCGGGCAGATCAAGTACGAGCCGCAGAGCGTCGAGGGGCCGAAGGGCCTGACGAGCTGCAGCGGCGGCAACGGCCAGTTCGCCGAGCTGAACGACGACAGCAAGGGCTGGCGCGTCAACCCGGTCGCCGGCTCGACCACGTTCAGCTGGCACATCACCGCCCGCCACCGCACCAGCACCTGGCAGTACTTCATCGGCGGCACGAAGATCGCGGAGTTCAACGACGGGGGCGCCCAGCCCCCCGCCGACGTGTACCACAACGTGAACTTCGGCAACTTCAGCGGCAAGCAGAAGGTCCTGGCCGTGTGGAACGTCTACGACACGGGCAACGCCTTCTACTCCTGCATCGACGTCAACATCGGCGGCGGCGGTGGCGACCCGGGCCCCGGTGACCCCGGCCAGTGCACCGCGGCGCCCTGGAGCGCGGGCTCCGTGTACAACGGCGGCAACCAGGTCACCCACAGCGGCCACACCTGGCGCGCCAAGTGGTGGACCCAGGGCGAGACGCCCGGCGCCGGCAGCGGCGTGTGGGAGGACCTCGGCCCCTGCGCGTAAGCGCCCCACGCACGGATACGGACCGCGCCCCGCCACCGCGAACGGCCCCCCGGTGGCGGGGCGCACCACCGCGCCACCGCACCGGCGGTCAGGCCGCGGGCGGGGCGTCCACGGCGTAGACCGTCACCTCGTTGCCCATGAACATGTCCTCCCGCCGCGGCGTGAACCCCAGGCGCTCCGCCACCCGGGCCGACGCCGTGTTCGCCGGGCGGATCAGCGCGATGAAGTACTCCTCGGCCAGCGTCGCGAACCCCCACTCCAGGCACGCGCGGGCCGCCTCCGTCGCGTAGCCGCGGCCCCAGGACCGGGCCGCCAGGGTCCAGCCGAGCTCGACCTCGTCCAGCTCCGCCCAGTAGCTCAGCCCCACCCGGCCGATGAGCCCGCCGCCGGACTTCAGCTCGACGGCGCACAGCCCGTGGCCCCGTTCCGCCCACTGCCGCTCGATCGCGGCCAGCCGCTCCTGCGCCTGCTCGCGCGAGTACGCGCCCACGAACCTGTTGACGCGCTCGTCGGCGTGCAGCGCCACGAACGCGTCGACGTCGTCCGTCGTCAGCGGCCGCAGCAGGAGCCGTTCCGTCTCGATCATCCCGCCAGGCTAACCCTGCTCCCGCCGCACCACGGCGGTCACCGCCAGCGCCGTGTACCCCATCGCGAACCGTCCGCCGAGGCCGTCGACCGCCGCCGCCGTGGCGTCGAGCAGGGCGGTCCGCCGGGCGGGGGTCAGGAGCGCCATGCCGCCGCCCGTGGGGAGTTGGTCCAGCCACTCGTCGCGGGTGTACGTGCACTCCCACCCGTGCCGCCACTCCTCCGGTTCGCCGAAGGCGCCCGCGGCCCGGATGCCGTCCGCCGTCCTGTCGACGATCGCCGAGTAGCCGTCGAGGGCCGTGCGGCTCCAGGGGTTGAGGGGCGCGCCGGGCAGGGCGTCGCGGAAGGCGGAGCCGAGGGCTTCGGCCACGTCGGGGGCGGGCCGGGAGACGTTCCAGAACGCGGCGAGCCTGCCCCCGGGGCGCAGCACCCCGGCGGCCTTGGCGGCGCCCGCGACCGGGTCGATCCAGTGCCAGGTCTGGCCCGCGACGACGCTGTCGAAGCGCCGGCCCGCCGGGTCCCACTCCTCGAACGGAGCGACTTCGACGTCCAGTCCGCCTTCCCGCGCGTACGCGGCCATGCGGGCGTCGACGTCGAGGCCGAGGACGC
>NZ_JACBXC010001007.1 GCF_013870535.1 Streptomyces phytophilus
CGGCGACCAGCCGCCACAGGTGGTCCGCCGTGCCGTTGTCGTCGTACTGGACGACCTGCGCGCTGTTCGCCGTCGACATGCCGTCCACCCCGAGCACCTTGCCGCTGTGCTCGTTGCGGATGCGGAACCAGCCGTCCGCGTCGGGCACGATCCGCCACAGGTGGTCCGGCGCGCCGTCGTCCTCGTACTGCACGACGGGCGCGCTGTTCGCCGTCGAGCCGCCGTCGACGGCGAGGACCTTGCCGCTGTGACCGTTGCGGATCACCAGCAGCCCGCCGTCCCGCTCCCGCAGCTGCCAGGAGTGGTCGGACGTGCCGGAGTTGTCGAACTGGTGGACCCTGCCGCCGTCCGCCAGCGACATCCGGTCCACCGCCAGCACCTTGCCGCTGTGCTTGTTCTGCACCCGGTGGTACGGCGGCTCCGGCGTCCACGGCGTGCCGTCCGGGCCCGCCGTCGGGAACGCCGTGATCCGCAGCCGGGCCGCGCCCATCGGGATCAGGGTCACCGACTCCGGCGCCTGGGTACTGCGGGCCGGGCTCTGCTGGAGCGGTGCCACGACGCGCTGCCGGTCGGCGACCCACTCCGGCAGCCGGCGCGCCGGGGCGGTGATGCGCACCGGGGTGTGCTCGTGGGTGAACGGGTCGCCGGTCAGCGGGCCGTCGTCGCGGTGGAACTCCAGCCCGTCGGCGGCGTCGGGGGCCAGGGCGTAGTTCCACGGGGTGGTGGCGTGCACCGCGAAGTGCGGAAAGTCGTCGCTGCCGCCGATGCGCTCGTACGACTCGCCGATGCGCAGCGAGTACGTCAGCGGCCCCCGGTCGACGCTCACCGCGCCGCCGTTGTCGTCCCACACCCGCACGGAGGTGCGCTGCGGCAGCCGCAGCACGACGGTGTCGCCGCTGCCCCAGCTCCGCCGCACCTGGGCGAAGCCGGGCCCGGGAGCGACCGCCACCGGCTTCCCGTTGACCGTCACCTCCGGCGCGTCGCACCAGCCGGGCACGCGCAGCCGCAGAGTGAAGGGCACCCGGCGCTCGGCGGTGACCCGCAGGGTCACCGTCTCGGTGAACGGGTAGTCGGTCTCCTCGGCGATCGCCACGTCGGTGCCGCCCACCCGCGTGCGCACCTCGCACGGCGCGTACATCGCCGCCGCGAGCCCGCCGTCCGGCGTGCTCAGCCACAGCTCCTCGGTGAAGTACGGCCAGCCCATGCCGTAGTTGTGCGGGCAGCAGCGGTACTGGTCGACGCCGGGCTGGAACGACTGCATCGCGAAGCCGTTCTGGAACTGGCCGTCGTTCTTGCGCACGTCGTCCAGGTCGATCGAGTTGGCGCTCGTCGCGTAGTGCACGCCGCGGCCCGCCGGGTCGGTGGCGGCGGGCAGCAGGTTGAACGCCAGCTCCTCGCAGCGGTCGGCCCACAGCGCGTCGCCGGTGATCCGGGTCAGCAGCTCGTGGCTGGCCATGAACTCGACGGTGCCGCAGGTCTCGAAGCCCTGCCGGGGGTCGCCGAAGCCGGGCCTGGCGTTCTCGTCCCCGGCGAAGCCGCCGCCGGGGAACTGACCGTACCGGTCGAGGATCCGCTCGTAGCCGCGGTACGTCGCCCGGGTGAGGTCGGCGTCGCCGGCGCGCAGCGCGTACTGCGCGGGCTCCCGGAAGCCCTGGGCGACGTTGACGTTGTGCAGGTCGGGGAAGTTGTCGACCCAGTTCCCGCCCCACTCGTGCATCTTGTCGGTCAGCTCCAGCAGGAAGTCCTCGCCGGTGCGGGCGTGCATCCAGTACGCGATGTCGATGCCGTCGCCCCACCGCTTGGACACCCAGCTGGAGTCGAACGCGCCCTTGCCCTGCGCGTTCATGAAGCGCAGGAACGGCAGCACGAACGGCACGATCCGCTCGTCGCCGGTGAACTCCTCGTGGCTGCGCAGCGCCTGGAGCAGCGGCAGGTACGGCCAGAAGTCGGGGCCGCCGTTCAGGGCCGTGCGCAGCCGGGCGGGGCCGAAGAAGCCGTCGGGCTGCCCGGTGGCCAGGATGGCGTCGATCCAGCGGCGGGCGGTCGCCTGCGCCTCGGCGTCGCCGGTGAGCGCGGCGAGCGAGACGTAGCCGCGCAGCCAGTACGTGACCTCCTCCCAGCCGGCGCGGTCGGGGTGGACCCAGCCGGAGCCGTCGAAGTCGAGGAAGTGGGAGATGCGGTCGTAGCGGCCGAAGAGCCCGCCGAGGAGCGTGCCGAGCTGCCCGGCGAGCCAGCCGCG
>NZ_JACBXC010001008.1 GCF_013870535.1 Streptomyces phytophilus
CGCGGGTCAGTCGCCGTTCACCTTCCCCTGCACGAACTCGTAGCTCATGTCGCCGATCTTCGGCGCGTACTGCTCCGCGGCCTCGACCGAGGACCGGAAGTTCTCGCCCGCCCAGATCCGGCTCTCGCCGCAGTCGTCGGCGAACTCCGTCCAGCTGTTCCACTGGAGCGTGACGTCGGCGGCCGGGGTGACCCCCGGCTCGACCAGCGACGACCCCTTCGGGAAGGCGGCCGTCACCTTGATCTGGTCGCTGCCGGTGAACTGCCGCACCTGCGCGGCGAAGGCGAGGCAGAGCGCGGAGCTGGCGGACGGGTACTCGGGGTGGTCGGCGGAGACCGAGTCCAGGTAGCCCTGCCACTCGCGGCCGGTGATGTCGTCGACGGTGCCCTGGCCGGGCCCGCCCCACGCGGTCACCTTCCGGTCGCCGTAGAGGTGGTCGACCGCGCTGTTCGGGCGCACCGAGTCGAACTTGCGCTTGTAGTGCCAGGTGGCGATGGTGACGTCGACGAACGCCACGTCCGACATGGTGATGTAGTGCACGGTCTGCTCGGTGTTCAGGTTGCCCGCCAGCACCACCGGGGTGCCGGCGTACTGGCCGAAGGTGAGCACCTTGTCGTTGAACAGCTCGGCGGTCATCTTCTGCTCGTCGGTCAGCTCCGCCGACGCCTTCAGCACCTCGTCCGCCTGCCGCTTGTAGGCGCGGCGGTTGTGGTGGTCGCTGTCCACCGGCGGGGCGACCTTGAACTCGGTGGGGCTGTCGTACGTGAACGGCTCCACCCTGCCGTAGTACGGGGTCGCGAACTGCTGGTCCTTGTAGACGTCCCGCGTCGAGGACGTGCCCGGCTGCCAGCGGGACGGATTGCGCAGCTCCTGCGCGGTGTTGACCGGCCGGTATCCGGTGTAGTCGGAATAGGGCCGCTTGTTGTACTTGCGGCCGCCCATGTCGCCGTCCCGGTTGCTGCCGTCGTCCTGGCGGGCCGCGATCGCGTTCTTCGCCGCGAGGATGCCGATGCCGCTCGGCGTGGCGGGGTCCTCCGCGGTGGCGGCCGGGTCGAGGCCCGCCGCCTCCATCATCTCGATCCACCGGTCCTTGTACTCCGGCAGCAGGGCGTTCAGCGAGGTGAACGCCGCGTAGGTGACGGCGATGTTCTGGTTGCGCGTCGTGTGCTCGGATTCCGGACGGCGCGGTATATCGGAGAAGATGCCCTTCGCCGTGGGGTGATACGGCGCGATGGCGTCGAACCACGGCATTTCGATGAGCATGGCGTGATCCACGGTCAGCGACACCGCGCGGCCCGAACTCTCCTCGCGCGACACCCGCTGGAACTTCGGATAGACGACTTCCATCAGCACGTTGTCATGGTCGATGTCGAAGCCGTCGTCCTGCGACGACGCCGGCACCGCACTCGTCAGTGTCCCCGTCAGCGCCGCCGCGGTGGCGATGGCCACCGCGTATCCCAGACGCCGGTTCCGTAGCCGTGTCAATTTCGCCACCGGACGATCTCCTTGTTCGTGCGTGGGGTGGATCCGCAAACGGGCGCGCCGTATTGCGCAAAGGAGTTGCACACTGATCAAGGAGGCTAGGCGCGCGCCCACCCCCGGTCCACTGCTCGATCGGGTAGTGCGCACTACCCATGCTGGAGCTTTGCGGCTGTTGCCCGCGCGCACGTTCGCCGGGAAGAATTCGGCCGGTAATACATTCTTCTCCGGCTCCTACGGTCGACGGGTGAGTGCGCGCATGTGGAGCAGCGGGGAGCAGGCGGAACCGGCCGGAGACACCTCGGCGCCGAACGGGGACCGGGGCGTGGCCCAGGACGCGGCGGTCGCGGTGCCGGTGGCGTCGCTGCTGCCCGGCGACTCGCCCCGGCTCGCCGGCGTCGACCCCGACCACGTACAACTGCTCGCCGCGCTGCCCCGGCTGCCGCCGGTGCTCGTCCACCGCGGCACCATGCGCGTCGTCGACGGCATGCACCGGCTGCACGCCGCACGGCTCAGGGGCGAGACGACGCTCCCGGCCACCTTCTTCGACGGCGACGAGAAGGAAGCCTTCCTGCGCGCCGTCGAACGCAACCTTGCCGACGGGCTGCCGCTCTCCCTCCACGACCGCGAGGCCGCGGCCGTCCGCATCCTCGCCGCGTACCGGCAGTGGTCGGACCGCGCCGTCGCCACCGCGGCGGGCCTCTCCCCGACGACGGTGGGCGCCATCCGGCGCCGCTTCTTCGTCCCCGCCGAGGGCGCC
>NZ_JACBXC010001009.1 GCF_013870535.1 Streptomyces phytophilus
GCGACCCCGGGGCCCGTACCCGACTGGACGAGGAGCTGGAAGCGATCTCCACACTCCGCTACGACTCGTACTTCCTCGCCGTCGGCCAGGTCGTGGCCGACATCCGGGCCCGGGGCATCCGGGTCGCGGCCCGCGGCTCCGGCGCCGGCTCGCTGGTCTGCCACGTCCTGGACATCGCCACGGCCAACCCCCTCGACCACCGGCTGCTGTTCGAGCGCTTCCTGAGCGTACGGCGCAGTTCGCTGCCCGACATCGACATCGACGTGGAGTCGGCCCGCCGCCTGGAGTGCTACGACGTGATCTTCGACCGGTTCGGCAAGGAGCGGGTGGCGGTCACCGCGATGCCCGAGACCTATAGGGCGCGCAGGGCGCTGCGGGACGCCGGCCTGGCGCTCGGCATCGCGCCCGCCGACGTCGACCGGATCGCCAAGAGCTTCCCGCACCTGCGGGCCTCCGACATCACCGGCGCCCTCGCCGAGCTGCCGGAACTGCGGCAACTGGCCGCCGAGGCACACCGGTACGGCCCGCTGTGGGAACTCGCCGAGGGCCTCGACGCCCTCGTCCACGGCATGGCCATGCACCCGTGCGGCGTCGTCATCAGCGACGCCACCCTCCTGGACCGGCTGCCGGTGCAGCCCACCCCGCAGGGCGACTACCCCATGGCCATGGCCGCCAAGGAGGAGATCGAGGACCTCGGCAACATCAAGCTCGACGTCCTGGGCGTGCGCATGCAGTCCGCGATGGCCCACGCCGTCGCCGAGATCGCACAGGCCACGGGCAGGCACATCGACCTGGACGACCCCGGACAGGTGCCGCTCGACGACGTCTTCGCGTTCAAGCTCATCCAGGAGAGCGAGACCCTGGGCCTGTTCCAGCTGGAGTCGCCCGGCCAGCAGGACCTGCTGTCCCGGCTCAAGCCCCGCGACCCGCAGGACGTCATCGCGGACATCAGCCTCTTCCGCCCCGGCCCCGTCGCGGGCGGCATGCCCGAGCGCTACGTCGCCGCCCGCCACGGCGGCGCTCCCGAGTACGCCCACCGGGACCTGGAGCCGGTGCTCGCGGACACGTACGGCGTGACCATCTGGCACGAGCAGATCATCGAGACCTTCCGGGTGATGACCGGATGCGACCGGAGCCTGGGGGAGATCGCCCGGCGCGCGCTCGGGGACGAGGACCGGCTGCCCGGGATCAGGGACTGGTTCCACCGGCAGGCGCGTGCGCGCGGCTACGACGCGGCCGTACGGGACGAGGTCTGGAAGACCGTCGCGGCCTTCGGCGCCTACGGCTTCTGCCGGGCGCACGCGGTCGCCTTCGCCGTACCCGCGCTGCAGAGCGCCTGGCTCAAGGCGCACTACCCGGCGTTCCTGCTGGCCGGCCTCCTCGAACACGACCCCGGCATGTGGCCCAAGCGCGTCCTCGTCTCCGACGCCCGCCGGCGCGGCGTGCCGGTCCTGCCCGTCGACGTCGACCGCTCCCGGGTGCGGCACACCGTGGAGAAGAGCGGCACGGACGACCGGTGGGGGGTGCGGCTCGCGCTGTCCGCGGTGCACGGCATCAGCGAGGACGAGGCCCTGCGGATCGAGGAGGGCCGGCCCTACGGGTCCCTGTCGGACTTCTGGCAGCGGGCCCGGCCCAGCAGGCCGCTCGCCGAGCGCCTGGCCCGGATCGGCGCCCTCGACGGCCTCGGCGACGGCCGCCTCACCCGCCGCGACCTCCTCCTCCAGATCGACGAGCTGCACCGGCAGTCCCGGGCCCGCTTCGCGGGCGAGGGCCAGCTGCCCATCGGCGCGGACGCGGCCGGCGGTACGGAGCCGAGCGGACTGCCGGAGATGACCGGACGCGAGACCCTCGGCGCCGAACTGGACACCCTCGGCATCGACGTCTCCAAGCACCTGATGGAACACCACCACCGGCTGCTCCGCGAGATCGGCGCGACGGACGCGGCCCACCTCGCCGGCCTGCGCCCCGGGCAGCAGGTGCTCGTCGCCGGCGTGCGGGCCTCGACGCAGACCCCGCCGATCGCCAGCGGCAAGCGCGTCATCTTCGTCACGCTGGAGGACGGCTCCGGCCTGGTCGACCTGGCGTTCTTCGAGGACTCCCACCCGGCCTGCGCGCACACCGTCTTCCACAGCGGCCTGCTGCTCGTACGCGGCACGGTCCAGGTGCGCGGCACCCGGCGCACCGTCGTCGGCACCATGGCCTGGGACCTGGACCGGATCGCCGCCGCCCGCCGCGAC
>NZ_JACBXC010000101.1 GCF_013870535.1 Streptomyces phytophilus
GCCTCGGTCGCCGCCGCGCGGCAGCGCGCCCAGGCGTCCGGCCAGGCCGTGCCGGGCTTGAGGATGAGGGTCACGAGGCTGCCTCCGCTCGTCGGGGGCGGATCTCGCGCAGCTCGCCGCCGCGCGTGTAGAGGAAGCCGCGCACCACGTCCCTGTGGGGCAGCCGGGGGCTCGCCGCGAGCCGTTCGAGGCAGCGCACGAGGTCGGCGGCCGGGTCGTCGAGCGCCGCGCAGTCCTCGTGGTGCACGAGCACGACCTCGCGCGTGCCGCCGCGCAGTTGGCTCAGCCGCAGCGAGTCGAGCGCGTCGGGGGTGACGCAGCCGCCCGCGTTGCGGATGACGTGGGCGTCGCCCGGCCGCAGCGCGAACATGGCCTCCACGCCCAGCCGGGCGTCCATGCAGGCGAGTACGGCGACCCCGCTGGCCGGCGACCTGGCGCCCGGATCGAGCGGTACGCGGGCCGCCGCGCCCCGCCGCCGGGCGAGCAGGTCCTCGGTGCCGGTCATCCCAGGGCCTCGCGGGCCAGCCGGGCCGTCTCCGACGGGGTGGTGCCGACCCGTACGCCCGCGGCCTCCAGCGCCTCCTTCTTCGCCAGGGCCGTGCCCGTCGACCCGGACACGATGGCGCCGGCGTGGCCCATCGTCCTGCCCTCCGGGGCGGTGAACCCGGCGACGTAGCCGACGACCGGCTTCGTCACGCCGGCCTTGACGAAGTCCGCGGCCCGCTCCTCGGCGTCGCCGCCGATCTCGCCGATCATCACGACGAGTTCGGTCGCCGGGTCGGCCTCGAAGGCGCGCAGGCAGTCGATGTGGGTGGTGCCGACGACCGGGTCGCCGCCGATGCCGACGCAGGTGGAGAAGCCGAGGTCGCGCAGCTCGTACATCAGCTGGTACGTGAGCGTGCCGGACTTCGACACCAGCCCGATGCGGCCGGGCCCCGTGATGTCGGCGGGGATGATGCCCGCGTTGGACAGGCCGGGGGAGATCAGCCCCGGGCAGTTGGGGCCGACGAGCCGGACGCCCGCGGCCTCGGCGCGGGCGCGGAAGGCGACGGTGTCGTGGACGGGGACGCCCTCGGTGATGACGACGACCAGCCCGAGCCCGGCGTCGACCGCCTCGTCGACGGCGGCCCGGACGTACGGCGGCGGTACGAAGACGACGGAGACGTCCGCGCCGGTGGCGGCGACGGCCTCCTTGACGGTGCCGTGGACCGGGACCTCCCGGCCGTCGAACGCCACGCTCGTGCCCGCCTTGCGCGGGTTGACGCCGCCGACGACGGCGGTGCCGGACGCCAGCATCCGCCGGGTGTGCCTGCGGCCCTCGGCACCGGTCATGCCCTGGACGACGACCCTGCTCGCCGCGCTGAGGAAGACTGCCATGCGGATCAGCTCCTTGCCGGTACGGAGGCGGCCCGCGCGGCGGCGCCGTCCATCGTGTCCACTTGGGTGACCAGGGGGTGTCCGGCGGCGGCGAGGATCTCCCGGCCGCGCTCGGCGCTGTTGCCGTCCAGCCGGACCACCAGCGGGCGGGTCAGCTCGATGCGCTCCAGCGCGCGCACGATGCCGTCGGCGACCGCGTCGCAGGCGGTGATGCCGCCGAAGACGTTGACGAAGACGGACGCCACGTCCGGGTCGGCGAGGATCACGCCGAGGCCGTCGGCCATGACGTCCGCGGAGGCGCCGCCGCCGATGTCGAGGAAGTTGGCGGGCGCGGCCCCGTTCCCCGCGACCACGTCGAGGGTCGACATGACGAGCCCCGCGCCGTTGCCGACGATGCCCACCCGGCCGTCGAGCTTGACGTAGTTGAGCCCCTTCGCACGCGCGGCGGCCTCCAGCGAACCGGCCTCCTCCGGTTCGTCGTACGCCGCGTGCTCCGGGTGCCGGAAGCGGGCGCTGTCGTCCAGCGTCACCTTGCCGTCCAGCGCCAGGACGGCGCCGTCGGCGGTCGTGACCAGCGGGTTGACCTCGACCAGCAGCGCGTCCTCGGCCGTGCACACCTCCCAGAGCGCCACCAGCACGGGCACGGCTGCCGCGGGCAGCCCGCCGGCGGCGGCGATCCGCCGCGCCACGGCCCCGGTGACGCCCTCCTCCGGGTCCACCGGGATCCGGGCCAGGGCCTCGGGCCGAGCCGCCGCGACCTCCTCGACGTCCATGCCGCCCTCGGCCGAGGCCATCGCCAGGAACGTGCCGGCGGCGCGGTCCAGCAGGTACGCGACGTAGAACTCCCGGGCGACGTCCGCGGTCTTCGCGACCATCACCCTGCGCACCCGGTGGCCCTTGATGTCCATGCCGAGGACGTCCCGTGCCGCGGCCTCGGCCGCCGCGGGATCCGCGGCGAGCCGCACCCCGCCCGCCTTGCCCCTGCCGCCCGTCTTCACCTGGGCCTTGACCACCGTCGCGCCCCCCAGCACCCGGGCCGCCGCCCGGACGCCGGCCGGGTCGGAGGCCACCGCCGCGTCGGGCACGGGGACGCCGTGCCGGCGGAACAACTCCCGCGCCTGGTACTCGAACAGATCCATCTCAAGGGCACCTTCCCTTGGTCGCGTCCGACTTGGAGATTTCCGGTGCACGCCCCCTGGACATCGACTCACCGATGCGGGATAACCGTCTGCATACAGTATTCGTGTCCTGTATGCAATGTACAGAGTGACAGCGAACGCACCGGTGAAGGGACTGAACTCCCCATGTCCGACGGCACATCCGGCACCCCCGGCACCCCCGGAGACCCCGACCACATCTCCGGCGGCCACCTCGTGGCCAAGGCGCTCAAGTCAGAGGGCGTCGAGGTCATCTACACGCTCTGCGGCGGCCACATCATCGACATCTACGACGGCTGCGTCGACGAGGGCATCGAGGTCGTCGACGTACGGCACGAACAGGTGGCCGCCCACGCCGCCGACGGGTACGCCCGGCTCACCGGCAGGCCGGGCTGCGCGGTCGTCACGGCGGGCCCCGGCACCACAGACGCGGTCACCGGCGTGGCCAACGCCCTGCGCGCCGAGAGCCCCATGCTGCTCATCGGCGGCCAAGGGGCCCTGACCCAGCACAAGATGGGCTCGCTGCAGGACCTCCCGCACGTGGACATGATGGCGCCGATCACCAAGTTCGCCGCCACCGTCCCGCACACCGCGCGCGTCGCGGACATGGTCTCCATGGCCTTCCGGGAGTGCTACCACGGCGCCCCCGGGCCCGCCTTCCTGGAGATCCCGCGCGACGTGCTCGACGCCAAGGTCCCCGCGGACACCGCCCGGATCCCCCGCGCCGGCCACTACCGCGCCTCCACCCGCAGCGCCGGCGACCCCGCCGCCGTCGAGAAGCTCGCCGACCTCCTCGTGCACGCCGAGAAGCCGGCCGTGCTGCTCGGCAGCCAGGTCTGGACGACCCGCGGCACCGCCGCCGCCGTCGACTTCGTACGCGCCCTCAACGTGCCCGCGTACATGAACGGCGCCGGCCGCGGCACCCTGCCGCCCGGCGACCCGCACCACTTCCAGCTCTCCCGCCGCTACGCCTTCACCGAGGCCGACCTCATCGTCATCGTCGGCACGCCCTTCGACTTCCGGATGGGCTACGGCCGGCGGCTCTCGCCGACCGCGACCGTCGTGCAGATCGACCTCGACTACCGCACCGTCGGCAAGAACCGCGACATCGACCTCGGCATCGTCGGCGACGCCGGCCTCGTCCTCGCCGCCACCGCGCAGGCCGCGTCCGGCCGCCTCAACGGCGGCGCCGCCAAGCGCAAGGAGTGGCTGGAGGAGCTGCGCGCCGTCGAGGAGAAGGCGCGCGCCAAGCGGCTGCCGCAGCTCACCTCGGACGCCTCGCCCATCCACCCGTACCGGCTGGTCAGCGAGATCAACGACTTCCTCACCGAGGACTCCATCTACATCGGCGACGGCGGCGACATCGTCACCTTCTCCGGCCAGGTCGTCCAGCCCCGCAGCCCCGGCCACTGGATGGACCCCGGGCCGCTGGGCACCCTCGGCGTCGGCGTGCCCTTCGTGCTCGCCGCCAAGCAGGCCAGGCCCGACAAGGAGGTCGTCACCCTCTTCGGCGACGGCGCCTTCTCGCTCACCGGCTGGGACTTCGAGACCCTCGTCCGCTACGACCTGCCGTTCGTCGGCATCGTCGGCAACAACTCCTCGATGAACCAGATCCGCTACGGCCAGGCGGCCAAGTACGGCGTCGAGCGCGAGCGGGTCGGCAACACCCTCGGCGACGTCCCGTACGACGAGTTCGCCCGCATGCTCGGCGGCCACGGCGAAGAGGTCCGCGACCCGGCCGAGATCGGCCCCGCGCTGCGCCGCGCCCGCGAGTCCGGCAAGCCGTCGCTCGTCAACGTCTGGGTCGACCCGGACGCGTACGCCCCCGGAACCATGAACCAGACCATGTACAAGTGAGGTGACCCCATGACGAAGGCCCTCCAGGGCGTCCGCGTCCTCGACATGACCCACGTCCAGTCCGGGCCCTCCGCCACCCAGTTGCTCGCCTGGCTCGGCGCCGACGTGATCAAGCTGGAGGCGCCCGCGGGCGACATCACCCGCAGGCAGCTGCGCGACCTCCCGGACGTCGATAGCCTCTACTTCACGATGCTCAACGGCAACAAGCGCAGCATCACCCTCAACACCAAGACCCCGCGCGGCAAGGAGCTGCTGACCGAGCTGCTGCGCCGCAGCGACGTCCTCGTGGAGAACTTCGGCCCCGGCGCCGTCGACCGCATGGGCTTCACCTGGGAGCGGATCCAGGAGATCAACCCGCGCCTCGTCTACGCCTCCATCAAGGGCTTCGGCGAGGGCCCGTACACCGCCTTCAAGGCGTACGAGGTCGTCGCCCAGGCCATGGGCGGCTCCATGGCCACCACCGGCTTCGAGGAGGGCCCGCCACTGGCCACCGGCGCGCAGATCGGCGACTCCGGCACCGGCGTGCACACCGTCGCCGGCATCCTCGCCGCGCTCTACCAGCGCACCAGCACCGGCCGCGGCCAGCGCGTCAACGTCGCCATGCAGCACGCCGTGCTCAACCTCTGCCGGGTCAAGCTCCGCGACCAGCAGCGCCTGGCGCACGGCCCGCTCGCCGAGTATCCCAACGAGGACTTCGGCGACGAGGTCCCGCGCTCCGGCAACGCCTCCGGCGGCGGCCAGCCGGGCTGGGCCGTGCGCTGCGCGCCCGGCGGTCCCAACGACTACGTGTACGTCATCGTCCAGCCCGTCGGCTGGCAGCCGCTCACCGAGCTGATCGGCCGCCCCGAGCTGTCCGGCGACCCCGAGTGGGCCACGCCGGAGGCGCGGCTGCCGAAGCTCGGCAAGATGTTCCAGCTCATCGAGGAGTGGTCGAGCACCCTGCCCAAGTGGGAGGTGCTGGAGAAGCTCAACGCGCACAACATCCCCTGCGGCCCCATCCTCTCCACCAAGGAGATCATCGAGGACGCCAGCCTCAGGGACAACGGCATCGTCGTCGAGGTCGAGCACCCCGAGCGCGGCACGTACGTCACCGTCGGCAGCCCGCTGCGGCTCTCCGACTCACCCGCGGCCATCCGCCGCTCCCCGCTCCTCGGCGAGCACAACCACGACATCTACGGCAGCGAACTGGGCCTGACCGCCGAGGACATGGCCGGCCTGAAGACGGACGGAGTGATCTGAGAGATGGACGGGGCCAAGGACACCGCCGCGGTCCGCGAGCTGCTCGCGGAGGTGCGCGCCGAGGGCCGCACCGCGCTCACCGCCCCCGAGGCGAAGCGGGTCGCGGACGCGTACGGCATCGCCGTGCCCGGCGAGGGGCTTGCCGGGGACGTGGAGGAGGCCGTGGCGCTGGCCGCCGGCTTCGACGGGCCGGTCGTGCTGAAGATCGTCTCGCCCGACATCGTGCACAAGACCGACGCCGGGGGAGTGGAGGTCGGCCTCGCCGACGCCCCGGCCGTGCGCGCGGCGTTCCGGCGGATCGTCGCCAACGCCCGCGCGTACGACCCGGCCGCCCGGATCGACGGCGTGCAGGTCCAGCAGCAGCTGCCGGCGGGCCGCGAGGTCATCGTCGGGGCCGTCACCGACCCCACGTTCGGCAAGGTCGTCGCGTTCGGCCTCGGCGGGGTGCTCGTCGAGGTGCTGAAGGACGTCACCTTCCGGCTCGCGCCGGTGACCGCCGACGAGGCCGCGGGCATGCTCGACTCCATCCGCGCCGCCGAGGTGCTGCGCGGGGTGCGCGGCGAGCCGGGCGTCGACAGGCGGGCGGTGGCCGACCAGATCCGCCGGGTCTCCGCACTCGCCGCGGACTTCCCCGAGATCGCCGAGGTCGACCTCAACCCCGTGATCGCCACGCCCGACGGCGCGCTCGCCGCCGACGTGCGGATCCTGCTCGGCGAGGGGGAGCCCGAGGCGCGTCCGAAGTTCGGCCGCGAGGAGATCCTGACGGCGATGAACCGGCTGATGAAGCCGCGCTCGGTGGCCGTCATCGGCGCCTCGAACGAGACCGGCAAGATCGGCAACTCGGTGATGCGCAACCTCGTCGACGGCGGCTTCCCCGGCGACATCCACCCCGTCAACCCGAAGGCCGACGACATCCTGGGGCGCAAGGCGTACCGGACCATCGCCGACGTGCCCGGCGAGGTCGACGTCGCCGTCTTCGCCATCCCCGCGGCGTACGTCCCGGCCGCCCTGGAGGAGGTGGGCCGCAAGGGCGTCCCCAACGCCGTGCTCATCCCCTCCGGCTTCGCCGAGACCGGCGAGCACGAACTCCAGCGCCGGGTCACGGACATCGCCGCCGAACACGGCGTCCGCGTCCTCGGCCCCAACATCTACGGCTACTACTCCACCTGGCAGGACCTCTGCGCCACCTTCTGCACGCCGTACGACGTGAAGGGCGGCGTGGCGCTGACCTCCCAGTCCGGCGGCATCGGCATGGCCATCCTCGGCTTCGCCAGGACGACGAGGACCGGCGTCTCCGCGATCGTCGGCCTCGGCAACAAGTCCGACGTGGACGAGGACGACCTCCTCACCTACTTCGGCGAGGACGACAACACCACCTGCATCGCGATGCACCTGGAGGACCTCAAGGACGGCCGCGCCTTCGTCGAGGCCGCCCGCGCCACCGTGCCGAAGAAGCCCGTCGTCGTCCTCAAGGCCGGCCGCACCAGCGCCGGCGCGAAGGCCGCGGGCTCCCACACCGGGGCGCTCGCGGGCGACGACGCGGTCTACGACGACGTGCTCCGCCAGGCCGGCGTGATCCGCGCGCCGGGGCTGAACGACATGCTGGAGTACGCCCGCGCGCTGCCCGTGCTGCCCACGCCGCAGGGCGACGACATCGTCGTCATCACCGGCGCCGGCGGCTCCGGGGTGCTGCTCTCCGACGCCGTCGTCGACAACGGGCTGCGGCTGATGGAGATCCCGGCCGACCTGGACGAGGCGTTCATGCGGTTCATCCCGCCGTTCGGCGCGGCGGGCAATCCGATCGACATCACCGGCGGCGAGCCGCCGGCCACGTACGAGGCGACGATCCGGCTCGGCCTGACCGACCCGCGCATCCACGCGCTGGTCCTCGGCTACTGGCACACGATCGTCACCCCGCCCATGGTCTTCGCCGAACTCGCCGCCCGCGTGGTGGCCGAGGAGCGGGCCAGGGGCAACGTCAAGCCTGTCGTGGCGTCCCTCGCGGGCGACACGGAGGTCGAGGAGGCGAGCGCGTACCTCTTCGAGCGCGGTGTCGTCGCGTACCCGTACACGACCGAGAAGCCGGTCGCCGTACTGGGCGCGAAGTACCGCTGGGCGAGAGCGGCGGGGCTGCTCGCCTGACCCACCCGCACCACCGCAGAGATCAGGACAGGGGGCGCTGACCGGAATCTCGATACAAGGGGTGCAACCCATGACGACAACCGAAGACCGGTCGGTCCTCCCCTACCGGGAGGTGACCGACAGAAACGGCAGGACCTATCGGATAGGCGAGTCCGACGTCGACATCATGGGCCGCAAGCGGAAGTGGATGGTGATCCTTCCGTGGGTGGGCATGATGGGCATCAGCTCGGCGGAGTACGCGTTCGCCTCCGCCGAGGACACGCTCCACACCGCGCACAACTGGGCCAGCGGGCACATCTTCTGGATGATGACCGTCTGGGTGTTCTTCCAGGCCGCGGTCGCCTTCCCGGCCGGGAAGCTGCGCGAGACGGGCCGGCTGCCGGCCCGCTTCGCGATGATGCTGGGCGCGACCGGCACGCTGCTGGGCTATCTGTCACTGGCGTACGCGCCGCACGTCGTGGTCGCGTACATCGGCTTCAGCATGTTCAGCGGCATGGGCGCCGGCATGGTGTACGCGACCTGCGTCAACATGGTCGGCAAGTGGTACCCGGAGCGTAAGGGCGGCAAGACCGGCTTCGTCAACGGCGGTTTCGCCTACGGCTCGGTGCCGTTCGTGTTCCTCTTCACCGGCTACATGGACCTGACCAACTTCCGCTGGGTGCTGGTCTCGGTGGGGCTCTTCCTCGCGCTGATGGTGGGCACGGCCGGGTTCTTCTTCAAGGACCCGCCGAAGAACTGGTGGCCCGCCGACGTCGACCCGCTCAACCCGCCGAAGGACCCGCGCGCGGCCCGCTCGCTGAAGATGAACCCGCCCGCGGTCAAGCAGTACACCCCGCGGGAGGCGTGGCAGACGGGCCGGGTGTCGCTGATGTGGTTCTGCCTGGCGTGTACGTCGGGCGTGAACATCTTCGGCATCGCCTTCCAGGTGGACATCGGCGAGGACGCCGGCTTCGCCGGCGGGGTCGTGGCCACCGCCATGTCGCTGAAAGCCGTGGTCAACGGCACCGGCCGGGGTGTCATCGGCTGGCTGTCCGACCTCTACGGCCGCAAGCGCTGCCTGATCGTGGTGTGCATCGTGCTCGGCCTGTCCCAGTACGGCATCCTGTGGTCGGCCGACATGAAGAACCTGCCTCTGTTCCTGATCTTCTCCTCGATCTCCGGGTTCGGCGGCGGCGCGATCTTCCCGATGTTCGCGGCGCTGACCGCGGACTACTTCGGCGAGAACAACAACGCCTCCAACTACGGCATGGTCTACAGCGCCAAGCTCGTCTCCGGTCTGGGCGCGGGCATGGGCTCCGTGGTCGTCGGCGCCTGGGGGCACTCCGGCGCCTTCCTCCTGGCGGGTTCCATCTCGCTCTTCGCCGGCTTCATGGCGCTGTTCCTGACCCCACCGGGCCGGCCGCGGCTGAAGGACATCAAGCCCAACCCGCGGCCGATCAGCAGAGAGACGGACTAGATCCGGGTCCCGGACCCCGACCCGCGGTTCCGCCTCCGGCGGGGCGGAACCCGCAAGTGAGGCCCCGGCCGACCGCTACCCGGCCGGGGCCTGGGGCCGTTCCTCGTGCTGGCGCTGGTGGTACGAGCGGCGGGTGTGCTCGGTGTGCGCGCGCATGACCTCCTGGGCGCGGGCCTCGTCGCGGTCGTGCACGGCGGCGATCAGCTCGCGGTGCTCGATCCAGGACTGGATGCCGCGCTGCCGGGCCACCGGTGTGTAGTACCAGCGGACGCGGCGCCCGACCTGGGCGGCCAGTTCGGCCAGCACGGCGTTCCCGGCCAGCTCCATGACGTACGCGTGGAAGGCGAGGTTCGCGGCGACGACGGACTCCAGGTCGTCGGCCTCGACGGCGCGCTCGCCGGTCGCGCACAGCTCCTCCAGGCGGGCGATGCCCTGGCCGGAGGCGTTGGCGGCGGCGAGCCTGGCGGCCTCGGTCTCCAGCAGCGCGCGGACGACGAGGAGCTGATCGGCCTCGGCGTCGGTCGGCTCGTGCACGAACGCGCCCTGGGCGGGGCGCAGATCGACCCAGCCCTCGGTGTTGAGCCGCTGCAGCGCCTCGCGCACGGGCTGGCGGGAGACGCCGAGGTGGCCGGCCAGCTCGGTCTCGACCAGGTGCTGTCCCGGCGGGAGGGTGCGCGTGATGATCAGCTCCAGGAGGGCCTCGTACACCCGCTCGCGCAGCGGGCCGGGCCGCTCCAGCCGCGGCATCGCCCCCTGGGGCAGTCCCTGGGACAGCATCGGTCTCCCCACCCTCTGTCGCCCGCCGGGTGCCATCCGAAAGGCGAATTGGCTTTTGTCTACAGTCTACCGAGAGCGGGTGGGGACGATGAGTGCCACCCGTGGTGAGGAAGTTCACACCATTTCTGGCGCCGGATCAGCGGGGCAGCCGCAGCAACTCCACTTCCACCTCCGCCTCCACGTCCGCCTCCGCCGCGGCGCCCGGCGGCAGCACCGCCACGGCGTCCGCCGCCGCGGCGCCCCAGAGCAGCCCGGGGCGGTCGTGGC
>NZ_JACBXC010001010.1 GCF_013870535.1 Streptomyces phytophilus
ACGTCCTGGTCCAGGCGCGCGCGGCCGGCGTGATCGATGGCACTCTTTCAGACCTCCGATCTCTGCTTCACAGAACGCAGCCGCTGCGGGAGTATGAACCCAGCGGCGACGGATCGGCCTGGGAGGAAGCGGAATGCGCGTTGCGCTCTTTGTGACGTGTGTCAACGACACGCTCTATCCGCACACCGGGCGCGCGGTCGTGACCCTGCTGGAGCGGCTGGGCGTCGCGGTCGACTTCCCGCTCGCGCAGACCTGCTGCGGGCAGGTCCAGTTCAACACCGGATACCGGCGCGAGACACGGCCGCTGGCACGCCGGTACGCGGACGTCTTCGCCGACTACGAGTACGTCGTGACGCCCTCCGGCTCGTGCGCGGCGATGGTCCGCGACAACTACCCGCGACTCGACGAGCCCGCCGCCGCGGCCGTCGCGCCGCGCACCTACGAGCTGACCGAGTTCCTCACCGATGTTCTTAAAGTGACCGATGTCGGGGCTTATTACCCATATACGGTCACCTATCATCCGACCTGTCACGGGCTGCGGATGCTGGGGCTCGGCGACCGGCCGCGGCAGCTGCTGGCGCACGTGCAGGGACTGACGCTGCGCGAGCTGGCGGGCGCGGAGGAGTGCTGCGGGTTCGGCGGCACGTTCGCGCTGAAGAACCCGGCGGTCTCGGCGGCGATGGGCGCCGACAAGGCGCGGCACGTGGAGGAGTCGGGCGCGCAGGCCGTGTGCGCGGCGGACAACTCCTGCCTGATGCACATCGGCGGCACCCTGGCGCGCCGCGGCTCGCCGGTCCGGCCGGTGCACATCGCGGAGATCCTGGCGAGCACGGAGGGGGACGTCCGGTGACCGGCGGCCGCGACAGGGGCGGGGCCCGCGCCCCCCGTACGTTCCTGGGCATGCCGCGTACGCGCCCGGCGGCCTTCCCGCAGACTGCGGCGGCGGCCACCGAGGACGCCACCCTGCGCGGCAACCTCACCCACGCCACGCGCACCATCCGCGGCAAGCGCGCCGCGGCCGTCGCCGAACTGCCCGACTGGGACCGGCTGCGCGCCGCGGGCGCCGCCATCAAGGACGACACGCTGCGCCACCTGGACCGCTATCTGGAGCAGTTGGAGGCGGCGGTGACCGCCGCGGGCGGGCACGTGCACTGGGCCGTGGACGCCGCGGAGGCCAACGCGATCGTCACCCGGCTGGTCCGGGCGGCCGGCGCCGACGAGGTCGTCAAGGTCAAGTCGATGGCCACGCAGGAGATCGGGCTGAACGAGGCGCTGGCGGAGGCCGGCATCCGCGCGTACGAGACGGACCTCGCCGAGCTGATCGTGCAGCTCGGCGACGACCTGCCGTCGCACATCCTGGTCCCGGCCATCCACAAGAACCGCGGCGAGATCCGCGACATCTTCCGCGACCGCATGGCCGACTGGGGCCGCCCCGCGCCCGCCGGGCTCGGCGACCGGCCCGCCGAACTGGCCGAGGCGGCGCGGCTGCACCTGCGGGAGAAGTTCCTCGGCGCCAGGGTGGCGGTCTCCGGCGCGAACTTCATGGTCGCCGAGAGCGGCACGCTGGTGGTGCTGGAGTCCGAGGGCAACGGCCGGATGTGCCTGACGCTGCCGGAGACGCTGATCTCCGTCGTCGGCATCGAGAAGGTGGTGCCGACCTGGCGGGACCTGGAGGTCTTCCTCCAACTGCTGCCGCGCTCCTCGACCGCCGAGCGGATGAACCCGTACACGAGCACCTGGACCGGCCCCTCGAAGGACGACGGGCCGCGGGACTTCCACCTCGTCCTGCTGGACAACGGACGCACCGACACGCTGTCCGACCAGGTGGGACGGCAGGCGCTGCGGTGCATCAGGTGCTCGGCGTGTCTCAACGTCTGCCCCGTCTACGAGCGCGCCGGCGGCCACGCGTACGGCTCCGCCTACCCGGGTCCGATCGGGGCCATCCTCACCCCCCAACTGCGCGGCACGGCAAGCGCGCTGGACGCCTCGCTGCCGTACGCCTCGACGCTGTGCGGGGCGTGCTACGAGGTGTGCCCGGTCGCGATCGACATCCCCGAGGTGCTGGTGCACCTGCGCACGCGGGTCGCGGAGGGCGGCACGTACACGGTGCGCGGCACGAAGGCCGTGATCAAACCGGCGAAGGGCCACGCCGCGGAGCGGGCGGCGATGCGCGCGGCGCTCTGGACGATGGACCGCCCCCGCGCGTACGGCGCGGCGCTGCGCGCCACGACCGGCAC
>NZ_JACBXC010001011.1 GCF_013870535.1 Streptomyces phytophilus
CCCGTGGAGGCCGCGTTCGCCGGTGCGCTCGGGCTGCGGCTCGGTGGGGAGTTGGCGTACGGGGGGCGGACCGAGCACCGGGCCGTGCTCAATCCGGCCGGGCGTCCTCCGGACGTGCGCGACATCGAGCGTGCCGTCCGGCTCTCCTCCCGGGTCTGCTTCCTCGCCCTTGTCACCACCTCCCTCGCCGCCCTGCTCCCCATCGAAGCGAGTGCCGCATGACCACCGTCCTCCTCCTCTCCACCGCCGACACCGATCTCCTCGCCGCCCGCGCCTGCGGCGCGGACTTCCGGATCGCCAACCCCTCCCGCACCGGCCCGGACGACCTGCCCGGGCTCCTCGACGGTGCGGACCTCGTCGTGGTCCGGCTCCTCGGCGGCAGGCGCGCCTGGGAGGAGGGGCTGGACGTGCTCCGCGCCGCCGGGACGCCCACGGTGCTGCTCGGTGGGGAGTCGGTGCCCGACGCCGAGTTGATGGCCGAGTCGTCGGTGCCCGCGGGGGTCGTCGCCGAGGCGTTGCGCTATCTCGTCGAGGGCGGGCCCGCGAACCTCGCGGAGCTGGCGCGGTTCCTGTCCGACACCGTGCTGCTGACCGGCGAGGGCTTCGCCCCGCCGCGGCGGATGCCCGCGTTCGGGGTGCACGGTTCGTACGTGCGGAAGGACGACCGCCCCACCGTCGGCGTGCTCTTCTACCGCGCCCACGAACTCGCCGGGAACACTGCCTTCGTCGACACCCTCTGCGCGGCCGTCGAGGCGCACGGCGCCAACGCCCTGCCGGTGTACTGCGGTTCGCTGCGCGGTGCCGACGAGGGGCTGTTCGAGCTGCTCGGCCGCGCCGACGCCCTGGTGGCGACCGTGCTGGCCTCCGGTGGGACGCGGCCGGGTGACGCCTCCGCGGGCGGGGACGACGAGGCGTGGGACGTGGGGGCGCTCGCGGAGCTGGACGTGCCGGTGCTGCAGGGGCTGTGCCTGACGTCGGGGCGGGACGCCTGGCTGGCGTCGGATGCGGCGCTGTCGCCGATGGACGCGGCGATGCAGGTGGCGATCCCGGAGTTCGACGGGCGGCTGGTGACGGTGCCGTTCTCGTTCAAGGAGGACGGGCCCGACGGCGTGCCGGTCTACGTGGCGGACGCGGAGCGCGCCGGGCGCGTCGCGGGGATCGCCGTGCGGTACGCGCGGCTGCGGCACACGCCGAACGGTGAGAAGCGGATCGGACTCGTCTTCACCGCGTACCCCACCAAGCACTCCCGGGTCGGCAACGCCGTCGGCCTGGACACGCCCGCCTCCGCGGTCCGGCTGCTCGACGCGCTGCGGGCCGCGGGTTACGGCGTCGAGGGGTACCCCGACGACGGCGACGAGCTGATCCACCGGCTCATCGCCGCCGGCGGGCACGACGTGGAGTGGCTGACGGAGGACCAGTTGGCGGCGGCGCCGGCCAGGGTGCCGCTGGGCGACTACGAGCGGTGGTTCGCCGCGCTCGACCCCGGGTTGCGGGCCTCGGTCGTCGCGCACTGGGGCGAGCCGCCGGGCGAGCTGTACGTGGACGACGGCGACGGCGGGCCCGCCGTCGTGCTCGCCTCGCTGCGCTTCGGCAACGCCGTGGTGATGATCCAGCCGCCGCGCGGCTTCGGTGAGAACCCCATCGCCATCTACCACGACCCGGACATGCCGCCGTCGCACCACTACCTGGCCGCGTACCGCTGGCTGGACCGCACGTTCGGCGCGGACGCGCTCGTACACATGGGCAAGCACGGCACGATGGAGTGGCTGCCCGGCAAGGGGCTGGGGCTGTCGGCGGGTTGTGCGCCGGACGCGGTGCTGGGGGATCTGCCGCTGGTGTACCCGTTCATCGTCAACGACCCGGGCGAGGGCACCCAGGCCAAGCGCCGCGGGCACGCGACGGTGGTCGACCACCTCGTGCCGCCGATGGCCCGCGCCGACTCCTACGGGGACCTGGCGAAGCTGGAGCAGCTCCTCGACGAGTACGCGCTCGTCTCCGACCTCGATCCGGCGAAGGCGCCTGCCGTGCGCAGCCGGATCTGGACGCTGGTACGGGCCGCGGAGCTGCACCACGACCTGCACGTGGCGGAGCAGCCGGAGGACGCGGACTTCGACGAATTCGTGCTGCACGTCGACGGCTGGCTGTGCGAGATCAAGGACGTGCAGATACGGGACGGGCTGCACGTGCTCGGCGCCGGCCCGGTCGGTGGGGCGCGGGTGAACCTGGCGCTGGCG
>NZ_JACBXC010001012.1 GCF_013870535.1 Streptomyces phytophilus
TCGCCCTCGGCCTCGCCCACCGCGACCGCCCGGTTGAGCCGGGCCACCGGGCTGTCGGTGAGGCGTACCAGCTCGTCGTACCACTCGACGATCTGCACCCAGTCCGTCTCCCCCGCCGTCGGCGCGTCGGCGTGGAGGGCGGCGATCGCCGCCTGCGCCTGGAACTCGCCCAGCCGGTCGCGCGCCAGCGCGGCCTGGAGCATCCCGATGCCCTCGGCGATCAGCCCGGTGTCCCACAGCCCGCGGTCCTGCTCGGCGAGCGGCACCAGCCTGCCGTCGGGGGCGGTACGCGCCGGTCGCCGCGCGTGGTGGAGCAGCATGAGCGCCAGCAGCCCCACGACCTCCTCGGCACCACCACCGCCACCGCCCTCACCCGCGCCCGCACCCGCACCCGCACCCGCGGCCCGGGACCCGCCCATCCCACCCGTCACGGCCGCCAGTTGCCGCGTCAGCCGGATCGCCTCGCCGGACAGGTCGACGTCGCCGGAGTAGCCCTCGTTGAACACCAGGTAGAGCACCCGCAGCACCGTCGCGAGGTCCCCGGGCCGGTCGAACCGCACCCCGGAGACCGTCCGCTTGGCCCTGCTGATCCGCTGGCCCATGGTCGCCTCCGGCACCAGGTACGCCCGCGCGATCTGCCGCGTGGTCAGGCCGCCGACCGCGCGCAGCGTCAGCGCGACGGCCGAGGCCGGCGTCAGGGACGGGTGCGCGCACAGGAAGTAGAGCTGGAGCGTGTCGTCGACGGACCCGCCCCCGTCCGGTACGGGCTCCGCGTCGACCTGCTCCTCGCGCCGCCGCCGGGAGGTGTCGGCCCGTACGGCGTCGAGGAACTTGCGCCACGCCACCGTGATCAGCCACCCCTTGGGGTCCCGCGGCGCGTCGTCGTCCGACCAGCCGCGCACGGCCTCGACCAGGGCTTCCTGTACGGCGTCCTCGGCCGCCGCGAAGTCGGCTCCGCGGCGGACGAGAACCCCGATGACCTCGGGCACCAGCTCCCGCAGCAGCGACTCGTTCACTCGGTGGCCGTGGCCTGCACGCCGTACGCCGGGCGGATCTCCAGCCACTCGTGGATCGGCTTGCCGTCCGCGCCAGGCGCCGCGGACAGCTCGGCGGCCAGTTCCAGCGCGCGGTCGTAGGTCTCGACGTCGATCACCATCCAGCCGGCGATCAGGTACCAGCCGGGCGGCGAAGTCGCGCATGTACTGGATGTGGGCCGTGACCTCCTCGGGCCTCCACTGGTCCATCGGTACGTCGTTGACCGCCGCCGGCGCGCCGCGGTAGTGCTTGAGCAGCAGGTACTTCGCCATGATCTTCTCCTTGCCGGGATACGGCCCATTGTGGGCCGCGTTCATCCCTGGGACGCGGCCGCGCGCCGGTTCTCGACATCCCGCGGGAAGAATTTTCCGGCGGGCCGTGCCGTACGCCCTCAGCGCAGCGCGTCCGCGCCCCGGGCCGCCGCCCGCAGGAAGAACGGCACCGTCAGCGCCGAGGCCACCGCGAAGAAGCCGAACGCCGCCCGCGGCCCGGCGAACTCGGCGAGCAGCCCCACCAGCCCGGCGCCCAGCGGCATCGCGCCCCAGGCGAACATCCGGTTCGCGGAGCTGAACCGGCCGAGCATCGCGTCCGGCACCGCCCGCTGGATGACCGTGCGGCTGTTGACCGTCCACAGCGTGCCGCCGAGCCCGCCGAGGAACGCCGCCGCGGCGACGGCGCGCGCGTCCGCGGTGAGCGCCGGGACGGCGGCCATGGCGGCGGTGCCGAGGAGGTCGGCGAGCATCACGCGGCGGCGGCCCAGGAGCCGGTTGAGCCAGGCGACGGTGACGGCGCCGAGGAGCCCGCCGATACCGAGGGCGCTGAGCAGGACGCCGTACTCGCCGGCGGTCAGGCCCATGTCGCGGGTGGCGTAGAGGGGGATCAGCGCGAGCCAGGCGCCCCAGGTGCCGGAGAGCACGGTGAGGATGAGGGAGAGGGAGCGCAGCAGGCGGTGCTGCCAGAGGTAGCGCAGCCCTTCGGCGATCTGCCCGTTGACGGTGGTGGCGGGCGCCGCAGCCTCACGGCCGCCCTCGTACGCGGCAACACCCCCGGCACCGGAGGCGCCCTCAGCACCGGAGGCACCCGCCCGGAACCGCCCCACGAGCAGCAGCAGCACGAGCGCCGCGGCGGCGTACGCGACCCAGGTCGCCCCCAGCGCGTACCCGGCGCCCAGCGCGATGAGCAGCCCGCCGACGAACG
>NZ_JACBXC010001013.1 GCF_013870535.1 Streptomyces phytophilus
CGGTGCCAGGTGATGCGGGCGTCCCCCGGCGGGGTGGCGACGGTCTCGGTGGTGGGCTTCACGCGCCTCAATCTAGGCGAGTCGTACGCGCCGCCGGCGGCCCCGCACCGGGGATCAGTCGCTCGCGGTTTCCCTCCTCCTCGCCCGGACGCGGAGGTACACGACGAGCACGACGACGACCACGACGACGATTCCGATCACGATGAGCGCCGTCGTGCCGCCCCCGCCGGAGCCGCCGGCGCCGCCACCGCGGAAGCCGCCGCCGCGGCCACCGCGCGCGAGTAAGTCGGGAAGGTGCTGAGTGGAGAACATGAGCGCGGAGTGTAAGGCCCGGATTCCGCGGGCCGCACCGCCGCGGAAATTCCCTACCGAATCACGCCAAGCCGGGCGTACGCCGATGAATCCCTAGAACAGCGTCTCCTCCTCCGGGGCCGCTATCTCCTCCACCAGCTCCGCACCGTTGTTCCGCACATCGCTCACCTGCGTCGACACCGGGAACGCCCGCAGCAGCCCCGCCGGCGGCGGGGTCAGCAGCTCGCGCAGCGCCTCCGGGTCCTTGTTGGCCGGGTCGAGCCAGGCGTCCCAGCGGTCCGGGGTGAGCATCAGCGGCATCCGCGGGTGGATCTCGGAGAGCGTGTGCGGCCCCGACTCCCCCGCCCGACCGCCCGCCAGCTCCGTGGTCTCCGCCTCCGTCGTCAGCACCGTGCACGTCACCCACCACGCGCGCGGGTCGTCGTCCGGCAGCGTCTTGTCCCGCCAGAACTCGAAGAGCCCGGCCATCGCGAAGACCGAGCCGTCGACCGGGGTGACGAAGTACGGCTGCTTGCGGGGCCGCTTCTTCTTGCCCTGCTCCTCAAGCTGCCGCTCGCCCTTGAACGTCAGCCACTCGAAGTAGCCGTCGGCGGGCAGCAGGCACCGCCGGGAGGCGAACGCGCGGCGGTAGGCCGGCTTCTCGTGCACGGTCTCCGCCCTGGCGTTGATCATCTTCACGCCAAGGTCCGGGTTCTTCGCCCAGGACGGCACGAGGCCCCAGCGCAGCGCCCGCAGCTGCCGCACCGGCCGGGGGTCGTCCGAGTCCCGCTCGGGGCGCTCCAGCACCGCGTACACGTTCTTGGTGGGCGCCACGTTGTAGTCGGGCGCGAGCGTCTCCTCCGCGTCCCACTTCTCCACCTCGAAGAGGCTGACGAGGTCCTCGGGTTTCCTGCTCGCCGCGTACCGTCCGCACATGGGTGACAAGACTGCCACGCCCCTCTGACAGCCCGCACACGCCTCCTTGGCTACCCTGCTCGTCCGAGCACCGGGAGGGCACATGGAAGGAACCAGCCTCGGCGAGCTGTGGGACCGCGTCGTCGGCACGCAGCCCGACCCCTCGGAGTGGCTGGTCGCGGTGACGGGGCTGGTGGCGCTCTGCGCCGTCATGACCTGGGGCATATGGCGGGTGGCGCGCAACGCCGTCACCATCGCGCACGAAGGCGGGCACGGCCTGGTCGCCGTGCTGACCGGGCGCCGCCTGGAGGGCATACGCCTGCACTCCGACACCTCCGGCCTGACCGTCAGCCGCGGCAGGCCCTCCGGCCTCGGCATGGTCCTCACCGCCGCCTCCGGCTATACCGCCCCGCCCCTGCTCGGCCTCGCCGGCGCCTGGCTGCTTGCCGACGGGCGCATCACGGCGGCGCTGTGGGGCGCGATCGCGCTGCTCGCGGCGATGCTCCTGATGATCAGGAACGCGTACGGGGTGGTGACCGTCGTCCTGACCGGGGCCGCCTTCTTCCTCGTCTCCTGGCTGACCGAGCCGGAGGTGCAGGCGGCGTTCGCGTACGCGGCCGTGTGGTTCCTGCTGCTCGGCGGGGTACGGCCGGTCTTCGAGCTGCAGCGCAAGCGGCGCCGCGGCGAGGCGCCGCAGTCGGACGCCGACCAGTTGGGGCGGCTGACGCACACCCCCGCCGGGCTCTGGGTGCTCCTGTTCTACGTCGTCGCGCTCTGCGCCCTCGCGGGCGGCGCCCGCTGGCTGCTCGACCTCTGATCCGCCCGGCACAGCCCCTGGGGCCCGCCGCGGCCCCCTTCGGCCCGCGCCGATCCGCGTCCCGCGCAGCCCCGGCTGTCCACAACCCGCCGGTTGTCCACAGGCCGGCGGCCGGACCCTGCGGCGGGCGGGCCCGCCCGCATAGGGTGAGTGCCATGACCGCTACGCAGAGCAGCCCCTGGCCCGCGCCGACCGCCTCGGGACCGGTG
>NZ_JACBXC010001014.1 GCF_013870535.1 Streptomyces phytophilus
TGCCCAGCTCGGTCGCGGTGTTGACCACGAAGCAGCCCCGGCCCGGCTCGCCGGCGGGCGGGCAGGTGACCAGCCACCGCAGCCAGTCCCGCAGCACCTCCCGGATCGGCCGGTCCTCGGCGGCGAGCAGCCGCTCGGCCTGGGCGGAGTCCGTGGCCCGGTAGTGGTCGAGGGCGCGGAGGAAGAGCGTGTGCTTGTCGGTGAAGGTGCGATACAGGCTGCTGGGCGTCAGTTTCAGCTCGTCGCCCAGGTCGCGCACCGAGGTGGCGTGGTAGCCGCGGCGCCAGAACAGTTCCGTCGCTCTGACGACCGCGTCCTGCTCGTCGAACTGCCGGGGGCGTGCCATGCCGCCAGCCTATCCCACTTGTGGAGCGATCGCTCCCATACTAGGGTCCCCAACTTATGGGAGCGATCGCTCCCGAATATCGGAAGGAGACCCCGTGACCGCCGCCGAGCAGCTCACCGACCCCGCGCCGCCCGTCCCGCGGAAAGACCACTGGCTCGCGGTCACCGCCGTGGCCTTCGGGACCTTTCTGCTGGTGACCGCCGAGCAGCTGCCGATCGGCCTGCTCACCTCCGTACGGTCCGCGCTGTCGGTCTCCGAAGGGACCGCCGGGCTGATGGTCACCGTGCCCAGCCTCGTCGCCGCGGTCTCCGCGCCGCTGGTGCCCGTACTCGTCAGAGGACTCGACCGGCGCGTCCTGCTCCTCGCGCTGATGGGGCTGATGACCCTCGCCAACGTGGCCACGGCCCTGGCCCCGGACTTCGCCGTCCTCGTGGCCTCCCGGGTGCTCGTCGGGGTCGCGATCGGCGGCTTCTGGGCCGTCGCCGGCGGTCTGGCCGTACGCCTCGTGGCCACCGCCAACGTCCCCCGCGCCACCGCGGTCGTCTTCGGCGGCGTCGGCGCCGCGAACGTCTTCGGCGTCCCCCTCGGCACCCTCCTCGGCGAACTCACCGGCTGGCGCGTCGCCTTCGCCTCCATGAGCGCCCTGGCCCTCGTCGTGCTCGTCGCCCTGCTCGCCGTACTGCCGCCGCTGGCCGCCTCGCAGGCCGTCCGGCCACGCCTGCTCGCCGAGCAACTGCGCAACCCGGGCGTGCGCGTGGGCATCACCGCGACGGCCCTCGTCGTCTTCGGGCACTTCTCCGCGTACACCTTCGTGAGCCCGGCCCTCCAGCAGCTCTCCGGGATCGACGAGCGCCACGTCGCCCCGCTGCTCTTCGGCTTCGGCGCCGCGGGCATGATCGGCAACTTCGCGGCCGGCGCGGCCCTCTCGCGCCACGTGCACCGCAGCGTGCTCGTCGTCACCCTCTCCCTCGCCGCCGCCATGCCCCTGTTCCTGCTCCTCGGCCGGACCGCGGTCGGCAGCGCCCTCCTGCTGATCGTCTGGGGCCTCGCCTACGGGGGGCGTGTCGGTCGGCCTGCAGACGTGGATGATCAAGGCCGCCCCGCGGGCGGTGGAAGCGGCCTCGGCGCTCTGGGTGGCGGTGTTCAACCTGTCCATCGGGCTCGGCGCGCTGGCCGGCGGCGTCATGGTCGAGGCGCTCTCCCTGCGCGGCGCGCTGTGGCTCGGCGGCGCCTGCGCCCTGGTGGCCGGGCTTGCCGTCCTGACCCACCGCCCCGGCGCCGGCCTGCGGTGAGGCTCAGGCCAGCACCGGGAGCACCGCCGCCAGGTCCGCTCTGTCGCCGCTCGCCGCCACCGCGCCCTCCGCCAGCGCCGTGCCCCAGTCCGTACGGCCCGTGGCCAGCCTCAGCCAGGTCAGCGGGTCCGTCTCCACCACGTTCGGCGGCGTGCCCCGGGTGTGGCGCGGGCCCTCGATGCACTGGATCGCCGCGTACGGCGGAATGCGCACCTCCACCGCCGCGCCCGGCGCCTTCACCGCCAGGGCGTCCGCCAGGACGCGGACCGCGGCGGCCAGGGCGCCCCGGTCCAGGGGGATGCCGGTCCCGGCGGCGCGGTTGAGGTCGTCGCTGTGCACGACGAGTTCGACGAGGCGGGTGACGGTCAGGTCCAGCGCCGTCATCGGGCCGAAGCGGTGCGGCATCAGGCGGTCGGTCCGTACGGCCTCCGCCTCGGCCGCCGCCAGCCGCTCCGCCGCCGCGTCCAGCGCCGCGGCGAGGGCCGCCGGGCCCTGCCCGTACTCCGCGGCGACGCGGTCGGCCTCGCGGCGGGTGCGTTCGTCCGGCCGGTCGGCGCTGCGCGCCGCCGACACCGCCCACGCCGACAGGTCCAC
>NZ_JACBXC010001015.1 GCF_013870535.1 Streptomyces phytophilus
CGCAGCGGGTCGGCCAGCACCTGCGCGGGGTCGGCCATGGGCTGGGCGGACATGCCGACGGTGGCGTAGCGCAGCAGCGGCTCGCCCTCGGCGGTGGCCGACGTGAAACGCACCACCTCGATGCGGTCCGTGCCGATGAAGGTCACGGCGGCCCGCGCGCCGGGCTCGCCGAACGCCCCGGTCAGCCGCTGTTCCACCTGCGCGAGCACGTCGTCGTACGCCATGCGCCCCAGCCTAGGACGCCGGGGAACCGTCAACGGCGGCCGGTCGGTTCACCGGCGGCTGGTAACCTTGCGTGTCGGCTTGATGCGCGTCGTACGTACGGCGCGGGCACCAGCCCCGGCACACAGAGCTGCATGAGCAGCACATGAGCAGCATGCGAACGGCTTTGACACACATGCCCTTCGACAGGGCCCGGCCGGAGGAGGTGGGGACTGCGGTGGATCCCAGCCGACCTTGCAGTACCGACAGCTCTCCCGCCCGGTCCGGCGCTCGCTGACCTTCACCGGCCTCCCTCCGCAGAGTCGCGGGGATCTCCCGGTCGTTCCCCGGCCGCGCCGTTCGGCGCCCGGCGGCTGAGCACGCACTTTTCCGTCGTTGTCCACTGACGTGCCGTCGGCGCGCTCAGCGGTGCCCGCTTTGTGGGTGTACCTCTGCGTAGATCCCCATTCCCGGCAGCGTTGGCCCGCGCCCCGGCAGGAGCGTGAAGGAGTTCGCCCATGTCGATGATCCGTGACCTGCGAGCCGTCGTCCGTCCCGCCCGCAAGCGCCGCAGCCAGTCCCCGCACGGCTACGACCCCACCCGCGACCCGGCCTCCGTCAGCGCCGTCGTCGACTGCGCCGTGTACCGGGGCGGCCGGCGGGTCAGCGAGCGGCTCTCCCCCGCGCAGGCGATGCGCAAGGTGCGCGGCGGGGGCGGGTTCGCCTGGATCGGGCTGCACGAGCCGACGGAGCGCGAGTTCGCCGGCATCGCCGAGGAGTTCGGGCTGCACCCGCTGGCCGTGGAGGACGCGATCGACGCGCACCAGCGGCCGAAGCTGGAGCCGTACGAGGACTCGCTGTTCACCGTCTTCAAGACCCTCCACTACGTGGAGCACGCCGAACTCACCGCCTCCAGCGAGGTGGTGGAGACCGGCGAGGTGATGTGCTTCACCGGCCAGGACTTCATCATCACCGTCCGGCACGGCGGCCAGGGCTCGCTGCGCGCGCTGCGCGCCCGGCTGGAGCAGGACCAGGAACTGCTGGCGACCGGCCCCTCCGCGGTGCTGCACGCCATCGCCGACCAGATCGTCGACAGTTACATCGTCGTCGCCGACGCCGTCCAGGAGGACATCGACGAGGTCGAGATCGACGTGTTCTCGCCGAGCGACGGCCGCAGCGGGCGGGGCAGCGACGCGGGGCGGGTGTACCAGCTCAAGCGCGAGGTGCTGGAGTTCAAGCGGGCCGTGGCGCCGCTGCTGCGGCCGATGCAGCTGCTGTCGGAGCGGCCGATGCGGTTCGTCGACCCGGAGATCCAGAAGTACTTCCGGGACGTCGCGGACCACGTGGCGCGCGTGCACGAGCAGGTGGCCAACTTCGACGAGCTGCTCAACTCCATCCTCCAGGCCAATCTGGCGCAGGCCACGGTGGCGCAGAACGAGGACATGCGGAAGATCACTTCGTGGGCGGCGATCTTCGCGGTGCCGACGATGATCGCCGGGGTCTACGGCATGAACTTCGACCACATGCCGGAGACCCAGTGGGAGTTCGGCTATCCGATGGTGCTCACCGTGATCCTCGGCATCTGCCTCGCCATGCACCGCGGCTTCCGCCGCAACGGCTGGCTGTAGGGGTACGGGCCCGGGGCCCGGCGGCTACGCTCGCCCCATGGAGCCGATCGCCGCCGCCCTCGCAGAAGAAGCCGCCAGGAAGTCCGGGCTCGTGTGGATCGAGGGCCCCGACGGCACACAGCGCGCGCTGTGGCACGTCTGGCTCGACGGCGCCGTCGTGATCGTCGGCGACGGGCCGGCCGAGCAGCCGCTCGACGGGCTCGGGCTGACCGACGGGGCGGTGGTGACCGTGCACGCGCGCAGCAAGGACAAGGGCGGGCGGCTGGTCGCGTGGCCGGCCCGGGTGGCCGAGGAGGCGCCGGAGAGCGCGGGGTGGCAGGCGGCGGTGGAGGAGCTGAAGGGCAAGCGGCTCAACGCCGAGGACGCCGACCACGTCACCGAGCGCTGGGCCCGGGAGAGCCG
>NZ_JACBXC010001016.1 GCF_013870535.1 Streptomyces phytophilus
CCGAGCGCGGTGGCCGCCGAGGCCGCCTGACTACGGCTCGTCCGGCTGCTCGATCTGCTGCGCGATGTACAGCGGCTCGCCGAGCTTCTCGATCAGGTCGAGCTGGGTGTCGAGGTAGTCGATGTGGTGCTCCTCGTCCGCCAGGATCGACTCGAAGATGTTCGCCGACGTGATGTCGCTCTTCGCGCGCATCAGCTCGACCCCGCGGCGCAGCCGGTCGATCGCCTCCACCTCGATCTGCCGGTCGGCCTGGAACATCTCGGTGACCGTCTGCCCGACCCGGACGTGGAAGAGGCGCTGGTAGTTCGGCAGCCCGTCCAGCAGAAGGATGCGGTCCGTCAGCATCTCCGCGTGCTTCATCTCGTCGAACGACTCGGACCTGGTGTACTTCGCCAGCTTCGTCCAGCCGAAGTTCTCCTGCATCTTCGCGTGCAGGAAGTACTGATTGATCGCCGTCAGCTCGGCAGTGAGCTGCTCGTTCAGGAATTCCAGCACCTCGGGGTCGCCCTGCATAGCCGGGACTCCTCTCCGCGTGGGTCGGGCAGGTCAGGCGCATCCTCGCACCCGGGCACCCGGACGATCCAGTAAGTGCAGGCTTATCCGGGTTGCCCTCATCGGGCCCGCGCCGCCCCCGGTCATGACCATGCGCAAGCGTCTGCCACCATGGGGTCATGGGTCAGTCGGAGCGGCACGAGGGGGCCCTGCCTCCTGGCCAGCGGCTGCAGCGCGGCTGGCCCGTGACGCACTACGGCCCGGTGCCGCGGTTCAAGCCCGACCGCTGGGAGCTGCAGGTCTTCGGGGCCACGGCGGACGGGGCGAAACGGTCCCTCACCCACGACGAGTTCACCGCCCTGCCGTACGCGACCGTGGTCGGCGATCTGCACTGCGTGACGAAGTTCAGCATGCTCGGCGCCGAGTGGGGCGGGGTCAGGGCCCGTACGCTCCTGGAGCTGGCGCCGCCCGCGCCCGGGGTCACGCACGTGATGGTCTGGGCCGAGTACGGCTTCAGCTCCAACCTGCGGCTGGCCGACTTCGCCGACGAACGGACGATCTTCGCCACCCACAAGGACGGTGAGCCGCTGACCGCCGAGCACGGCTTCCCGGTCCGGCTCGTGGTGCCGCACCTGTACGCCTGGAAGGGCCCGAAGTGGGTGCGGGGCGTGGAGTACATGACGGCCGACCGCCGCGGCTTCTGGGAGGAGCGCGGCTACCACAACGTCGGCGACCCGTGGCGCGAGCAGCGCTACTCGTACCAGGAGGAACCGGGCGACGGCCCCGACCTCTAGGGCCTGTCGTTTGGATCTTCGCCGGGCTCGCGACGCCTGGCACCGCACCTCGCGGCGTTGTCGTCGGTCAACGACGCTCCGCGTCGCCTCCCTCCTCCGCCTTGCGATGCACGGCACCAGCCGCCGCTCCCTGATCCGACAAGATCCAAACGACAGACCCTGGCCGGCGTCGCCTACGCCCCCGCGGGCTCCCGCAGCTCCTTCAGCAGCGCGATGTCCGCCGCCGCCTTCGGCCCCTCCGGGCCGCCGCCGGGGGTCTCGATGATCAGCGGTACGCCCGCCGTCGCCGGATGCCGGATCAGCTCGCGGAACGGCTCGGCCCCGATCCGCCCCGCGCCGATGTTCTCGTGCCGGTCCAGGCGCGAGCCGGCCGCGGCCTTGGAGTCGTTCGCGTGCAGGAGCCGCAGCCGCCCGGGACCCGCCGTCTCCACCAGCTCGTCGAGCACCTGCTTCGCGCCGCCGCTCGCCGCCAGGTCGTGGCCCGCGGCGAAGACGTGGCAGGTGTCGAGGCAGACGCCGAGCCGCGGGTGCCTGTCCAGCAGGTCCAGATAGGCGCCCAGCTCCGGCAGCCGGGAGCAGAGCGAGAAGCCCTGCCCCGCGGTCGGCTCCAGCAGCAGTTCCGGCGCCGCGGGGTCGTCGCCCAGCTCGTCGAGGATCGGCAGGGTCAGCTCCCGTACCTGCGCGAGCGCGGTGTCGCGGTCCCGCCCGCCGGTCGCCGAGCCGGTGTGCACCACGACGCCGCGGGCGCCGATCGCCCGGCCGCGGCGCAGCGAGTGCCGCAGGGAGGCGACGGAGTTCGCCGCGGTCGCCGGGGTGTGCGAGCCGAGGTTGATCAGGTACGGGGCGTGCACGTACACCGGGACGCCGTCCTCGGCGCAGCGCCGCCGGAACTCCTCGTCCTGCGCCGGGTCGCCCGGCGGTGTTGCCCAGCCGCGGGCGTTGGCG
>NZ_JACBXC010001017.1 GCF_013870535.1 Streptomyces phytophilus
GGCTGCGCTCTTCGAGGATCTCCATCAGCGAGCGGGCCTGGGTCTTGATGAACTCCAGCCCCTCCTGCGCCTGCCGCCCCCACGGGCGCGGCTCGGTGTCCACCACGCACACGGTGCCCAGCGTCACGTCCGTCACCGGGTCGATGAGCGGCGCGCCCATGTAGGTGCGGATGCCGATCTGGTCCACCACCGGGTTGCCCGCGAAGCGCGGGTACGCGCACACGTCGGGCAGCACGAGCGCGGTGCGCCGGCCGACGACGTGCGGGCAGTAGCCGTGGTCGCGGTCCATGATCCGGCTGACCTCCGGCTTGCCGCCGGACTGGTCGGCGAGGCTGGGGTCGGCCCAGTCGGCGGGCGGCGCGTACAGGCCGGTGAAGTACTGATGGTCGGTGATCAGGTTGACCATCGCGTACGGGGTCCCGCCCAGCTGGGCCAGCGACGCGGCGCCCTCGGCGAGGCGGGCGGCGAAGGCGTCGAACTCCGGGTCCGGGCGGTCGCCCAGGCCGAGTTCGTGCAGCCGCTGCTTGCGCCGCTCCAGCTCCTGGTCCTGCTCCCCGTCGGTCATCAGATGGCGGGCGGTGTGGTGGTCGAAGGTCGTCATGCGGGGCTCCTCGGTGGGGAGGTGGGCACGGGCTGTGCGGACTCGGACGCGGACGCTGCCCCGGCCTCGGGCGCCGGCTCCGCCGGGGCCGCGGCCCTGGCCGCCACGGACCGGGCGTGCGCGTGCTCGACCAGCTTGATCAGCAGGTGGCGCGCGGAGCTGGTGGCGCGGGCGTCGCAGCACATCACCGGGGTGTCGCTGCGCAGATGGAGCGCGGCCTTCACCTCTTCCGGGGTGTAGTGGTAGGCGTCGTCGAACTCGTTGATGCCCACCACGAACGGCAGGCCGCGCCGCTCGAAGTACTCGACGGCCGCGAAGCAGTCCGCGAGCCGCCGGGTGTCGGCGAGGACGACGGCGCCGATGGCGCCGCTCGCGAGGTGGTCCCACATGAACCAGAACCGCTTCTGGCCCGGCGTGCCGAACAGCAGCAGCATCATGCGGTGGGCGCTGAGGGTGATGCGGCCGAAGTCCATGGCGACGGTGGTCGCGTCCTTCTCCGGCACCCCGTCCAGGCTGTCGTGGTCGACGCTCGCGGCGGTCAGGGTCTCCTCGGTCGTCAGCGGCGGGATCTCGCTCACCGCACCGACCATCGTGGTCTTGCCGACCCCGAACCCGCCGGCTATCACGATCTTCAGCGGGACGAAGGAGTCGTCAGAGATTGCGTAGTCCGACAAGGACCTTCTCCAGTAGGTATGGGTCGGTGGGGTCGGGCGGGCCCGCGGGCGCCGTCAGGATGAGCGCGCAGGTGTCGAGCAGGTCGCACAGCAGGATCTTGGTGACCGCCACCGGCAGCCCGAGCCGGCCGGCCACCTCCGCCACCGAGCGCGGGCCCGCGCGGCACTCCCGCAGCGTCTCGTCGTGCTCCGGCGTCAGCGGCACCCGGGGCAGCGTCCGGGCGGCGATGACCAGGGTCTCCAGGGCCAGCCGGCGGGTCGGCGCGGTGCGCCCGCCGGTGACCGCGTACGGGCGTAACCGCGGGGCGCCGTCCGTCACCCAGGGGGCGTCGTCGTACGACGTCATGTCACTGTCACCGGGCGTGGCCAGGGGCCGCGGTCACGGCCGTCCGCGCGGGGGAGGTGAGATGGGTCGGGACGCGCTTGACCAACTGGCCCATCTCGTAGCCGATCACGCCCAGGTCCGCGTCCGGCTCCGCGAGCACGGCCAGCACGGCGCCGGGGCCCGCCGCCATCACGCAGAGCACCACGTCCTCGTGCTCCACGAGCACCTGGCGCACGCCGCGCACGGTGTCGGTCCCGATGCCGCCGCCGAGCGAGAAGAGCCCGGTGGCCACCGCGGCGAGCCGGTCGGCGGCGGCGGTGTCGAGGTCGTGTGCGTGCATCCGCACGCCGTCCGTCGAGGCGACGACGGCGCTGCGTGCGCTGGCGACCTGCTGGACGAAGTTGGCCAGAAGCCAGTCGAGGCTTTCGCTCACGAAGACGGGCCTTCCGTGGATCGGTGCTGGTGCGTGGGGGAGAGGGAGGGGGTGGGGTCGGCCTGTTCGCCGTCCTCCGCGGCGCGGGAGCCGGCGGTGAAGCTGGCCATGAGGCCGGTGTTCAGGGGGGTGGCCGAGGGGGCCGCGCCGCCGGGTACGGCGCCTCCGGGGAGGCCGGGTTCGCGGCGCAGCT
>NZ_JACBXC010001018.1 GCF_013870535.1 Streptomyces phytophilus
ACGTTCGCGGTGGAGCGGGCGGTGGAGCTGCGGCCGGGGCGTACGGAGGCGGTGGTGGTCAAGGACGCGGGCGACGACCCGGACGTCACGCACGGCTCGCACCTCACGGCGACGGTCGGCTGGCGGGAGCGGCCGGGGCTGGAGCTGCACGGCGGCGTGGGGGTCGGGGTGGTGACGAAGCCGGGGCTGGGCCTGGAGCTGGGCGGCCCGGCGATCAACCCCGTACCGCGGCGGATGATCACGCAGGCGGTGGCGGAGGTCGTGGACCTGGGGCGGCGGGGACTGGACGTGACGATCAGCGTGCCGGACGGCGAGCGGCGGGCGCGCAAGACGACGAACGCGCGGCTGGGGATCCTCGGCGGCATCTCCATCCTCGGCACGACGGGGATCGTCCGGCCGTTCTCGACGGCGTCGTGGCGGGCGAGCGTGGAGCAGGCGGTGTCGGTGGCGGCGGCGCAGGGCGAGACGGCGGTGGTGCTGTGCACGGGCGGCCGGACGGAGCGCGGGGCGATGGAGCTGCTGCCGGGCCTGCCGGCGGTGTGCTTCGTGGAGGTGGGGGACTTCACGGGGGCGGCGCTGCGGCGGGCGGTGGCGCAGGGGGTGGAGCGGGTGGTGTTCGTGGGCATGGTCGGGAAGCTGACGAAGCTGGCGGCGGGGGTGCTGATGACGCACTACACGCGCTCGAAGGTGGACCCGGAGGTGCTGGCGGAGATCACCCGCGCGGCGGGCGGCTCGGAGGACGTGGCGGCGGAGGTGGCGGTCGCGAACACGGGGCGGCACGCGTACGAGTTGTGGGAGGCGGCGGGTCTGCTGCCGGCGGCGGGACGGGAGTTGTGCGGCCGGGTGGCGGAGGTACTGGAGCGCTTCACGGACCGGCGGGTCGCGGCGGAGGCAGCGATGGTGGACTTCACGGGGCGGGTGCTGGTGGCGCGGAGCGACGGGGAGCTGCTGCGGTGATCACGGTCATAGGCTGCGGCACGGGCTCGCCTCCGGCGCGGATCGAGGACGCGGACCTGGTGGTGGGCGCGGCACGGCATCTGGCGGCGGCGGAACTGCCGCCCGGCGCGGAGTGCGTGGCGCTGGGGCCACTGGGCCCGGCACTGGACCGGATCGCGGCGTACCTGGAGGCAACCGAACCGCGGGCTGCCGCTGAGCCGGAGCAGGGGGATGGGCTGCGGGCGCAGCCCTGTGGGGAGTTGCGGGCGGAGCCCCGGGAGGACTCCGGGCAGGAGCCCCACGGGGCTTATGAGCCGCGGCGAGAGGCAGGGTCTGGGGACGGAGCCGCCGTCGAGGACCTGGGAACCCGACCCGGAGGCGGCCGAGGGGCGCAGCCCCCGGCAGGGCTCGGGGCGCAGCCCCGCGAGGAGTTCGAGGACACCGCCCCCGGCGACGACCCGGGAGCCCGACCCCGAGGGGGTCGAGGGGCGCAGCCCCCGGCAGGGCTCGGGGCGCAGCCCCGTGGGGGATTCGGGGGCGGAGCCCCCGGTGGGGGGCTCGGGGGCGGAGCCCCTGAGTTTCGGGAAGGGGCGGGGACGGGGAAAACGCCCCGTCGGCCCGTGCGCGTTGCGGTGCTCGCTTCCGGGGATCCCGGGTTCTTCGGGGTCGTTCGTGTTCTCGCCGACCGCTTCGGGCCCCGGCGTCTCGACGTCCGGCCCGCCGCCCCCTCCCTCGCCGTCGCCTTCGCCCGCGTCGGGCTCCCCTGGGACGACGCCGCCGTCGTCAGCGCCCACGGCCGCGACCTCCGTACCGCCGTCAACGTCTGCCGCGCCCACCCCAAGGCCGCCGTCCTCACCGGACCCGGCGCCGGACCCGCCGAACTCGGTGCCGCGCTCGCCGCCTCCGGCGTGCCCCGTACTCTCGTCGTCGCCACCGCCCTCGGGTCCGCCGGCGAGGACGTCGTACGCCTCTCCCCCGCCGAAGCCGCCGCCCGCCCCTGGCCCGCCGGTGCCATCAACGTCAACGTCGTGCTCTGCCTCGACGAACGCCCCGGCCGCGTCCTCGCCCCCGCGCAGCGCACCCTCGCCGGTCCCGGCCCGTATCCGAGGACCCGCCGCCCCGGCGACGGCTGGGCGCTGCCTGAGGCGGACTTCGAGCACCGCGCCGGCATGGTCACCAAGTACGAGGTCCGCGCCCTCGCCCTGGCCCGGCTCGCGCCCCGCCTCGGCGACCTGGTGTGGGACGTGGGCGCCGGGTCCGGGTCTGTCGCGGTGGAGTGCGCGC
>NZ_JACBXC010001019.1 GCF_013870535.1 Streptomyces phytophilus
GCCACTCGCTCTGTCTCCCGTGTTCACCTGGTCTCCCGTCGACGTGCGGATCGTCGTGCGCCGTCAGACCTACCGGCGTGTGTTGCCCGTGGCACGAACGACAAGTGAACAACTGCCCCCGCGGCGGGGGGAAGTGCACCGCGCGGAGCGTAATCACGTGTGCGCGGGATTGGACAGGTGGGGGTCTCATCAGGTGATATGGAGTGGTGGCACACGGCATCGATCTCGACGTCTTCGAGGAGCACCGTTCCGTCCTGATGGGCGTGGCGTACCGCATGCTGGGTGCGTTCGCCGACGCCGAGGACGTGGTGCAGGACACCTGGCTGCGCTGGTCGGCCGCGGACCGCGAGCGGGTCCGCGACCCGCGCGGCTACCTGGTGCGCATCGCCACCCGCCTCTCCCTCGACCGGCTGCGCCAGACGCAGGCGCGGCGCGAGGCGTACGTCGGCTCCTGGCTCCCGGAGCCGCTCGCCACCGACGTCCTCGGCGAAACGCTGCCGGACAGCTCGGAGCGGGCGCTGCTCGACGAGTCGGTGACGCTGGCGATGCTCGTGGTGATGGAGTCGCTGTCGCCGCTGGAGCGGGCCGTCTTCGTGCTCCGGGAGGCGTTCGGCTTCCCGTACGCGGAGATAGGCGCGATGCTCGACCGCTCCGACGAGGCCGTGCGCCAGCTCGCCGGCCGCGCCCGGCGGCACGTCACGCAGCGCAAGCCGCGCTACGACGTCGACTCCGTCGAGCAGCGCGACATCACCGAGCGGTTCCTCGAAGCCGCCTCCGGCGGTGACATGGACGGCCTGATGGCGCTGCTGGCCTCGGACGTGGACGTGATCTCCGACACCGGGGGCAAGGCGAGGGGGCCGAGGCGCGTCATCGACGGCGCCGACAACGCGGCCCGGACCTTCATCGGCGGCGCCCGCGGCGTCTACGCGGTGGCGGACCCGGAGCTGGTCTTCCGCGAGATCAACGGCGAGCTCGGCCTGGTGGTCCTGTCGAAGGGCGTGCCGGACACGGTCATGGTCCCGCAGTTCCGGGACGGCCGGATCGCGCGCATCTACATCATGCGCAACCGCGACAAGCTCCGCGGCATCCGCAAGTAGCGGATCCGGGCCCGTACCGCCCGCCGCTACAGCCCGCCGGAGACCCGCAGCACCGCGCCCGTGGTGTACGACGCCTCCTCGGACAGCAGCCACGCCACCGCCCCGGCGATCTCCTCCGGCTCCCCGGGCCGGCGCATCGGCACCCGCTCGGGGTTGCGCCACGGCCGCTCGGGGTCGCCCATCGCCGCGTGCATGTCGGTGACGGTCATCCCGGGCTGCACGGAGTTCACGCGTACGCCCTCGGGCCCCAGCTCCTTGGCCAGGCCGAGCGTCATGGTGTCCACGGCGGCCTTGCTCGCCGCGTAGTGCACGTACTCGCCGGGGCTGCCGAGGGTGGCGGCGCCCGAGGAGATCGTGACGATCGCGCCGCCGCGGCCCCCGTGCCGGGTGGACATCTCGCGCACCGCGCGCCGGGTGCAGACGAACGTGCCCATCACGTTGACGTCCAGCACGCGGCGCATCACGTCGAGGGGCGTCTCGTCGAACCGGCCCAGCGGCCCGGTGACGCCGGCGTTGTTCACCAGCCCGGTGACCGGTCCCAGGCGCTCGCGGGCGGTGTCGAAGAGCGCGTCGACCTGCCCGGGGTCGCTGACGTCGGCCCGTACGGCCACACACGCCACTCCCTCGGCCCGTACCTCCGCCGCCACCCCCTCCGCGGCGGCCTCCGCCCGCTCGTACGCCAGCGCGACGGCGTGACCCGCACGGGCCAGTCTGCGCACGATCGCCGCGCCGATGCCGCGGCTGCCCCCGGTGACCACCGTGACCTGGTCCATCACTGCCTTTCCGCCGTCCGTCGGATCGCCGGACGGACCGTACCCCAGGGGCATTGGTCTTGACCAAGTCCGGGTGGCGTCCTACTGTCGGCGAGAGATACTGCAACAACCTTTCATAAACAACCGCGCATAAAGGCGGCCAGGCCGACGGGGATTGCGAGGATCAGGTGGGGACCACGCAGCCGGACACGGTGACCGAGCTGAAGTACTGGCATCTCAAGGGTGTGATCAGCGAGGCGCTGGAGTCGGAGTTCTCGGTAGGGGAGATCCTGCCCAACGAGCGCGAGCTGGCGGCCCGCTTCGGCGTCGCCCGCGCGACCCTGCGGCAGGCACTCGACCAGTTGGA